>DASPFV010000192.1:0-31939 GCA_035620975.1 Vicinamibacterales bacterium | reverse complement strand
TCCCGCTGGTCCGCGTCCGTGTGGGAACCGCGTTCCGGATCATCGCGGCACACAACCGCCGGCACCTGTGGCAGGCGCAGAGGGTCACGACGGCGGAGGGCTACCCGCGATAGCCGCAGGTTCGGCTCCGGGCTCTTGACTTTTGGCTCTGGTCAGCCCTCTAGTCTAGAGCGGTCGGGAGACGAGAAACGAGCGGAGAAGAATGCATCCTCGCCCTACAACGCTACAGTGTGCGGAAGCCGCACACAGCCGCTTGTCCAAGCAGTAATCAAGTATGCTCGCGCATTTCCGATTCCTGCTTGACGCTACTTCATAAACACTGTCCAATTGCCATCGCGAAAACAATGCAAAGGAGCTTAATGCATCGCTTGTCGCGACCGTATGTGAGCACTGTAGCCCCGATCTGTGCAGTTCTCCTGTTGCTTGAACCTAGCCATTCTCGGCTTGCTGAGTGCCAAACCGGCGGATGCGTCGCTACCGCAGAGAACGTCAGCGGTCCCACCCTCGAACCCCTTCTACAAACGATGGCAACGTGTTCAACTGACGATATCGCCTCAGATGTCACGGTGCCTGCTGGCACGTTTGTGAAAACTGGCAGCCTGTTACTACACGGTGCGCGGGCCTCACTTACCGGTCAATGCGGGAGCAGTTCATATTCCAGGGAAGTTGTTTCAGTGGAACCTTACGAATCGTAATATCTACTTCGTAAAATTGCAGGAGACTCCTGGCACTTTCCATCCGCAGCTTTTCAACATGCAAGGCTCGATGCAGGTTTACAGGCAGTCCATCGACAGTAGCATACCCGACACAACGAATTGACCTTTTCCGCGCCAGCCCACCGTGGAGGGCCTATACACCTACGGCTTCTACGTCGTCTCGACCGCGACGTCCTGTAACATTCAGCCAACTGTTCATCCAACTCAAACACGGACAGTGAACGTCATGGGTTGTAGGCCTGAGTGGAACATGTACTTGGGTAACAACATGCATCCACCGACCGGACCAATAACTATCAATATTCCGAGCGAGATGGGAGATCTCGAGGATGCAGCCGAAGCGGCGGCAGCGTCGTGGGAGACAGCCTTGGGGATTACGATCAACGTCGTGATCGGCGGCTCGTGCAGCCTCAGCGGCGGCGGTGGGCTATGTGTGGATATCAACGACACTCATGTCCCTGCACCATTTCCAGCCGCCCAGACGTGCGCGAGTTTTCAAGGCGGTAGTCCGAACCCGGCTGCTCTGAGCGAATGGTAGACATCCAGCGAGATTCGTTTGCCGACGGGCTGGAATCAAAACCATCCGCTAGAAACCAACGTTTAATCGCCCACGAACTTGGCCACTATTTCGGCTTAGCGAATCGGCTCCAGAGCCCATGCGCCTATACGAATACGATAATGTCTGCTGCGCCTCCGCCGGCTTGCAGCGACTCGAAGCCGCCTCCGACCGGCACACAGCTCGGACCCACACCGTCTGATGCGACCGCGCTACGGGAGTCGCCGTATCGGGGCCAGAATCGAAAAGTCTGCGGATGGTAAGCGTCACAGGGAGAGTGGTTATGTCGAAGGTTAAGTCGGCTCGGTTTCTTGCAATCTGTGCTGCCATTCTATGTTGCGGCTTCGCCCAGCAGATGACCATTCCTGACCACGTCGCGGCAACTGGGGGCATGCCCGTATTTCTGCCGGTTATTCGAGACTTGGCACCCGTACCGCTGTCGGACCTTGCTGCTGCCGATGCAATAGTGTACGGGAAACTCGTGCGTCAGAGAGCGTACATGAATAGCCGAAAGCGTGACATTTATACGGATTATGAGATTGTGGCGGAACGCGTAATCGTGGATCGGCTAAGGGTCATGTCGAGTCTTCCACAGCCCGTAGGTCAGTCTAGGCCAGTAGTTACGATCTATGGGGGCGAGATAGTTGTGGACAAAACGAAGGTTGTTATGGACGATATGAGCTTGATCCGCAGACCAGAGCATAGCGGACCCTTGTTGATGTTTCTGCGGCGGACGTCGGAGGCCAACAGATTTGAGCTGTACGGTGATGTTGCGGGCCTTTTTGAGGTCAAGGCTGTGGGCAGAATTCAATCGCTGCTAAAACATCCTGAGAAGGACAAAGAGGTAGGAGACCTTACACTTGAACAGCTCATCCAGCTTGTTACGGAAGAACGCCGAGATTTGTGAGTAAGTGTTTCCGAGAGTCTGTGCGGGGGGTATAGGGTAACAGAGAACGAATCCCCCGGCTGAGCCCGGGCATTTGATTCGTGAGCCGCGCAAAGCGGCTTGGCCGGGTCGCTCTAGAGCTAGAGCCCCCAGAGCCTAGAGTCCAGAGCCAGAGCCTGACCCCAGAGCCTGACCCGAGACCGCTCACGACCCGGTCGGGCCATGCCAGGCTGCGTTCACGCGCGCGTAGAGCACCTGATCGCGCGGGTGACCGTACTTCACGCAGCTGGATTTGAGGAGTCCCTCGCGCACGTAGCCTGCCTTCTCGAGCACGCGAATGGAGGCGACGTTGTCGGCGAACGGCAGGGCGAAGAGGCGGAGCAGGTTGAACGTGTCGAATGCGTATCCGGTGACGAGCACGACCGCTTCGCTGGCGATTCCACGGTTCCAGCAGGCCTCCCCGAGCCAGTAGCCGATCTCGGCGCCGAACCGCTCGACGTCGCTACCGCGCACGAAGCCGATGCCACCTGCAGCCTCGCCGTCGACCTCGATGGCCAGGTTCGCAGGCAGCACCGCCTCCGTCGATTTGAGGAACGCGATGGCGTCAGCGACGGTGTACGGGTGCGGGAACCGGTCGCGCAACTGGCGCGCGACGCGCTCGTTGTTCGCGTGCCGGATGAGCGCGTCCGCGTCCTGGAGCCGCCAGGCGCGGACCACGCAGCGCGCGCCGGGCAGCACGACGGTGGAACGGTGCGCAGCCATGCGCCGAGTCAGAACAGCGCGCGTCCGGCCGTGCGCAGCCATCGCTCCGCCTCGCGGAAGGACGGGCACGCGGCCTCGACGAGCCGCCAGAAACGCCTGGAGTGGTTCTGCTGACGCAGGTGCATCAGCTCGTGCAACAGAACGTAGTCACGGATGGACGGCGGCATCTGCACGAGCCGGAAGTTGAGCGCGATGTTGCCGTTGCCCGCGCAGGACCCCCAGCGCGACCGCTGGTCGCGGATGCTGACCCGACCGACCGTCAGGCCGTGCGAGGCCGCCAGCGCCCGCAATCTCGGCACGAGTGTCAGCGTCGCCAGCTCGCGCAGGTCGCGTTCGATCGCCGCCCGGACCGACTCTCCGCCCCGCGCCGTCACCAGACGCCCGCCGTACTGGATGAGGAGCGGCGACACCGGCCGGCGGACCTGCACGCGAACAGGAACACCGTCCAGCAGCACGTCGCTGCCGTGCCGCCACTCGGCTGGCGCGTGCTGGTCCTGAACCCGGCGCCGCTCCCGCTCGACCCACGTCCGGTGCTGCTCGACGAACGCCTGCGCCTCGCGGCGCGAACCGCCGCGCGGCACCGTCACGCGGAGCGTCCCGTCAGGCCGCACCCGAAGGATGTACCGCCGCGCACGACGAACCCGGACGAAAACCACGGGACCCGACTCAGGCGGAGGCGGGCTCGCCGCGGCCTCCGCCTCGGGCGGCCCGACGAACGGCAGATCCAGCTGCACCGCCGAGCATGATACCGCGCCGCGCGCTCAGGAGGCCGCCGGCGGCAGGTTCAACGCGCGCGTCAGCAGGCGGTCGCGCATCCGATCCGGCATCAGCCCGACCAGCGCAGCCCTGAGCCGCGCGCCGCGACCGACGAGATATCGCGTGCGCGGCCGCGGCGACAGCAGCGCGTGTTCCACGAGCCCGGCCACGGACTCCGGCGGCAGGCCCCTGCGCCCCGTCTCGGCCGCCGCGTGGCGGAAAGCTGCCATCGCTCGCCCGTAGTCGCGCTCGAGCGCCGGCCCCGCGTCCGACAGCATCCGTTCCGTCCGGACGTCCGACTTCGTCCAGATCGGCGTCGCGATGCTGCCGGGCTCCACGATCGCGACGTGCAGTCCCCAGGGCTGCAACTCCACCCGCAGGGCATCGGCTATGGCCTCGAGGGCGAACTTCGACGCGCAGTAGGGACCGAGAAAAGGCGTGGACATGCGGCCGCCGACGGATCCCATCAGCACGATACGGCCGCCGGCGCGCCGAAGGCGAGGAAGGAAGGCCTGCGTCACGGCTACCTGGCCGACAACGTTCACCTCGAGCTGATGGCGCAGCGCGTCGATGGGGACGTGCTCGAGCGGCCCCGCCACCGCGATTCCCGCATTGTTGACGATCCCGTGGAGGCCGGCCTCCCCGAGCGTCTCCTCGACCTCATCGCGGGCCTCGTGGATCGATCCGGCGTCGGCGACGTCCAGGAATACCGGCCGGAGCCGCTCCGAGCTGCCGGCCTTGAGCCGCTCCGCATCCACCGGCCGCCGCACCCCGGCGAACACATGATGCCCGCCCCTGTCGAGCCGGCGCGCGCAGGCCTCGCCAATGCCGGTGGACGCGCCGCTGACCAGAAAGTGGGCCATGACCGCAGATAGTAACTCCGCCACGGACGGCCACGGACGAACACGAACTTGGATGGCCACGGATGAACACGGATGAACACGAACTTGGATGGCCACGGACGAACACGGATGAACACGAACTTGGATGGCCACGGACGAACACGGATGAACACGAACTTGGACGGCCACAGACGAACACGGATGAACACGGACCTGGACGGCCACGGACGAACACGGATGAACACGAACTTGAACGGCCACGGATAAACACGGACACGGACGGGCGCGTCTCCGTCTCGCGGCCACGCCGCCGGGGCCGGGATGGACGGCTATTGATCGCGGAGCGCGATGATGGGATCGACCGCCATGGCCCGACGCGCCGGGAAATAGCTCGCGGCGGCGGCCACGAACGTCAGGAAGACGATCACGCTGCCGAAACTGAGCGGGTCGGTGGGCGTGACGTTGTGGAGCACGGACTTGATCGCCTGGGTGGCGGCGGCGGCCCCGAGCACGCCCACGGCGATGCCGGCGCCGGCGAGCTTCAGGCCGTACGCGACGATGAGGTGCAGCACGTCGCGGCGATCGGCGCCGAGGGCCATCCGGACACCAATCTCCTGCGTCCGCTGCGAGACCGAGTAGGACAGCACGCCGTAGACGCCAATCGACGCCAGCAGCAGCGCGATCACGCCGAACACCGAGAACATCCAGCCGAACAGGCGATCCTGCCAGAAGCTGCGCTGGCGGAGCTCCTCCATCGTGAACGTGCTGAACACGGGCAGGCTGGGATCGGCGGCCCTGATCTGCTCGCGCACGGCCGACGTGACCTGGGCGGGGTTCGAGGTCGCCCGAATCGTGAGGCCGGTGTTGAGCGTCGGCTCGAACGTGTATGGCACGTAGGCCGAGGGGAACACGGGCCGGTCGCTGTCGCCGGCGAAGTGCCGGAAATCGGCGACCACCCCGATGACGGTGAACCAGTCGGGCAGCCGCTCCCCGGTGAGGCGGAACCTGCGGCCGACGGGGTCCTGGCCCGGCCACAGCCGCGCGGCCATCGTCTGGTTCACGACGGCGACCGGCGTGCGCGTGACCTCCTCGGAATCTGTCGGGTCACGCCCGCGCACCAGGGAGACGCCGAGCGCCCGGCGCAGGTGCGGCGTAGCCGCTACCAGCGTGATACCGGGCTCCTGGCCGCGTTCGAACGGACGCCCCTCCACCAGAACGCTCCCGCCTCCGCCGCCTCCGCCCAGCGGCACGAAGTTCGAGGCGAAGGCCGCCTCGACGCCGGGAAGAGCCTCGACGCGCCGGACGATGTCCTGCACGCGGCGCGCCTTGGCGGCGTCGGCGTCGTACGCCTCGCCTGGCAGGTAGAACCGCATGGTCATCAGGGGTGCGGTGTCGAAACCGACGGCGGAGTTCTGGAGGTTGAGAAAGCTGCGGACGAAGAGGGACGCGCCGACCAGCAGGATCAGCGACATCGAGATTTCCGCGACGACGAGCGCGTTGCGCATGCGCGCACGCCGCCCTCCGGTCGCGCCGCGCGCGCCTTCCTTCAGGCTCTCCTGCAGGTTCGCGCGAGCGGCCTGCAGCGCGGGCGCGAGGCCGAAGACGATGCCCGTGGCCATCGAGATCGCAATCGTGTAGGCCAGCGATCGCGCGTCGAGCGCCCAGTGGATGAAGTACGGAATTGAGTCGGGCGGGATGCCGCGATCGATGAGCTGAATGCCTGCCCACGCGATCGCGATTCCCAGCGGTGCGCTGACGAGCCCGATGACCACCGCCTCCGTCAGCAGCTGCCGGACGATCCGCCAGCGGCCCGCGCCGAGGGCCGACCGGATGGAAATCTCCCTGTGGCGGACGGACGCGCGCGCGAGGAGCAGGTTGGCCACGTTCGCGCAGGCGATGAGCAGGACGAGGGTGACCGCGCCCATCATCGCCAGAATCATGATCTCCACCTGGGCCGGCAGCATCCACTCGCGCAGCGGGCGGACGAGCGAGCCCCAGTTCTCGTTGTCGAGCGGGTAGGTCGCCGCGAGCCGTCCGGCAATGCCCTCGAGATCCGCGCGCGCCTGATCGATCGTGGCGCCGGGCCGCAGCCTGGCCATCACCTGCAGGCTCCGATCACCGCGCGTCATCTCGTTCACGTACAGCCCGATTGGCACCCACAGCCGCTGGTTCTCCCAGAACAGGAATTTCGGAGGCATGACCCCGATGACCGTGTGGGGACGGCCGTTGATCGAGATCGCCTTCCCCACGATCGACCGGTCAGCCCCGTACCGCCGCTGCCAGACGTCGTCGCTCAGCAGCACGACCGGTTCCGCGCCCGGACGGTCGTCCTCGGGCCCGAAGTCGCGGCCGAGCGCCGGCGGCGTGCCCAGCAGGCTGAAGAGGTTCCACGAGACGATCGCTCCCGAGTAGCGCTCGGGATCCGACGTGCCGTCGGCAATCGTGAGGCTCCGGCCCGTGAAGGCCGCGAGGCTCGAAAATGTCGTGGTCTCGTCGCGGTAATCCTCGAAATCTGGCCAGGAAATCAGGGCCCGCCGGATGCCGGATTGCTGGTTGTGAGAGTTCAGGACGACGATCCGGTCCGCTTCCGGGTAGGGATACGGCTGAAGGAGTACGCCGTCCACGATGCTGAAAATGGCGGAGTTGACACCGATCCCGAGCGCCAGACAGGCCACGGCCACGAGGGTAAAGCCCGGCGACCTCGACAGGCTTCGCACCGCGTACCGCAGATCCTGCAGGAGCATGCGGACTTAGACGGCGTCGAAGGCACGGGGTTCCCCTCGGGAAATGGGAAACGGGAGGGGCGCGGTGGGAGGGGAATCGGGAGACGGGCAACCCAGGTCAACGCGAGGGCGGCTGGTTCCGTCAAAGGGCCGGGGGACCTACCAATGAAGCAGACCCGAACGATTCGTGCTTTTCTGGCGGCGCTGGTCGCCGCGGTGGCGCTGGCCGGGCCGACAGCTGCCGGACAGGCGCAGGACGACTGGTGCGCGCGCGAGCGATGGGGCAGCGACCGTGAAGGCGCGTGCGAGGTGCGCGAACTGACCGTGATGCCAGGCGCCGGGATGCTGACGGTCGATGCGGCCCCGAACGGCGGAATCACCGTGGCCGGCAGTCCGCGGGGGGATGTCCTGGTGCGCGCCAGGATCGTCGCGACCGCCGAGACCGAACAGCGTGCCCGCGAGATCCTGGACGCCGTCCGCGTCGAATCGAGCGCAGAGAGGATCCATGCCGAGGGTCCCACGTCGCTGCCGCGCCGCGAGTCCTGGCACGTCAGCTACGACCTGGCCGTACCGCCGCAGAGCTCGCTCTCGCTGAACACCACCAACGGCGGAATCAACATCCGTGACGTGGAAGGCCGCCTCGAGTTCCGGACGGTGAACGGCGGCGTGAAACTGAGCGGCCTGGCAGGCGACGTGCGGGGACGCACCAGCAACGGCGGGGTGGACGTGGACCTCGACGGCCCGACGTGGAACGGGAACGGCCTCGACGTCGAGACCAGCAACGGGGGCGTCCGGCTGCGGATCCCTGACGGCTACTCGGCGCGGCTCGAGACGGGAACCGTGAACGGCGGGTTCAACATCGACTTCCCGGTGACCGTGCAGGGACGGATGGACCGGGAGCTCAAGGTGGATCTCGGCTCGGGCGGCCCGCTCATCCGTGTACGGACGAACAACGGCGGCGTGCGCGTCTCGAGAAGGTAGCAGCCGGTCGACCGTCGAGCGCGATCGAAATCCGGCGGGCGCCTTACTGGCTGGCCGTGCCGGAGGACGAGACGTGTTTCTGCAGCCAGCCGAACACGGCCTCGTGCCACGCCCGGCTGTTCAGCGGCTTCAGCACCCAGTGCCCCTCGTCGGGGAACACGAGCATCTCGGCCGGCACCCCGTTCCTCCGCAGCGCCGTGAACATCTGCAGCCCCTGATCCACCGGGACGCGGAAGTCCAGCTCGTTGGTGATGATGAGGGTGGGCGTCTTGATGTTGTGAGCGAAGAGGTGCGGCGACCACTTCGCGTACTGGGCGCGCGCCGCCGGTTCCCACGGCGGCCCGCCGAATTCCCACTCGGGGAACCACAGCTCCTCCGTCGAGAGGCTCATCGACTCCAGGTTGAACACGCCGTCGTGGGTCACCGCAGCCCTGAACCGCTGGGTGTGGCCGATGATCCAGTTCACCGCGTAGCCGCCGTAGCTCGCCCCCGCGATGCCCATCCGGGACGCGTCGGCGAAGGGCTCCTTCGACACGGCGTCGAAGACCGCGTCCAGATCCGTCATCACCCTGCCGGCCCAGTCGCGCGAGATCTCGTCGACGAAGGTCTGACCGAACCCGGTGGAGCCACGCGGGTTCGGCGCGACGACGATCCAGCCCTGGGCGGCCCAGAGCGACGGATTCCACCGGTACGACCACGCATCCTCCCAGGCCCCCTGGGGCCCGCCGTGAATGAGGAAGACGACGGGATACTTTCGATCGGGTGAGAACCCGGGTGGGGTGATCAACCAGTACTGCACGCGCGCGCCGCCGGCTCCGCTCACCGACAGGCTGCGCGGTTCGGAGAAGTTGACCTCCTTCAGCCACCCGGCGTTCTCGCGCGTGAGCGGAAGGACCCCGGTGCCATCGACCCGCGCTCGAAAAATCTCGGCCGGCGCCGTCAGGGTGGACCTGGAGAACACCACGAACCCTTCGGCTGGCCGCGCAGCGGAGATAGCACCGCCCTGCAGCACACGCTGAGGGACGCCGCCCGCAGCGGGCACGACGAAGAGGTTTTCGCGCCCGTCCTGGCTGGCGGTGAACCAGATCGACGTCCCGTCCCGCGAGACGGCGAAATCGCCGACCGACAGGTCCGGCGTGGTGAAGAGCGTGCGGCGCACGCCCGTCTTCAGATCCCACGCATCGAGATACCAGCGATCCGACTCGAAGCCGGCCCGGCGCTGGCTCCTGACGTACAGAGTCCGGCCGTCGGGAGAGAAGACCGGCTGAACGTCCGCGGCCGGGCTCGTGGTCAGGCGGCGAGCCGTGCCCCCGGCAGCCGGCACGATCCAGACGTCGTGGTTGGTCGTCCACGCCTCGCGGTCAGGACCTTCGCGATTCGACACGAACGCGATCTCGCGGCCATCGGTCGAGAACGCGATCGCCGCATCCTCCTGCCGCACCGGGGGCGAATCGAAGTCGCCGGGCGTGACGTCCGTCGCGCGGCCGCTGTCGATGTCGGCGACGAACACGTGATGCCGCACCTGCTCGCGCCATTCGTCCCAGTGCCGGTACAGGAGCCGGGTGATCCGCCGCATCTTGACCGGATCCCGCTCGATCTGCTCCTTCTTCTTCCTGTTGCAGTCCTCGTCGCTGCACTCGGGATAGACGTCCGACACGAAGGCGAGCTTCGTGCCGTCGGGTGAGAACACGACCGGCGGCTGCACGCCCATCGCCAGGTCCGTGATCTGCTTCCCATCGTCGCCATCGGCATCGGCGATGTAGACCTGCGGCGTGCCGTCCCGGGCGGAGATGAACGCGAGCCGCCGGCCGTCGGGCGAGAACCGCGGGGTCGTGTCGTTCCGGTCGTTCGCGATGATCTCCTCCGGTCCGGCGGATCCGTCAGCCGGAACCGACCAGATGTCGGCGTTCCGGCGGCCGCTGGACAGGTCGGTCGTCGTGCGGACGAACACCACGGTGCGGCCGTCCGGCGACAGCTGCGGGTCCGAGACGCGGACGGCCGTCAACAGGTCCTCGATCGTCATGCCGCGCCCGGCAGGCGCTGAGACTGCGCCGAACAACGTGCACGTCGCGGAGACGAGGGCCACGCCCAGGCACAGCTCACTGCGGGTCATGGTTCACCACCGAATCAAAGGTCTGGCGTTCGGCAGGCCCGGCCACGGGATCGACACGAGGATCGCGACGAGGGCGAGGCCGAAGAACACGACGGCGAGACGGTGACGCCGCTGTTCGTCGCGGGTCCGACGCATGCGCGCGCGGCCGATATGGGCGAGCGCAATCGCGACGATCATCCCGAAGGGGTGCTCGACTGCCCAGTAGCGCAGGCCGGAGCTGCCCATCGCCCCGCCGAAATCCTGGAGCGCAGCCATCGTGACAGGGCTCAGGGCGAAGTACAGCAGCAGGCCGATCAGCATCTGCACGTCGAGCAGGGTCACCATCCAGAAAGCTGCCCTGTTGTCGGCCGCCGTCCAGAGGCGACGCCCGTTCCAGCCGGACAATCCGCGCGCGATGACGAGCAGCGCCAGCACCAGGACCAGCCAGCGGAGCCAGGAGTGCAGCAGCAGGACTGTCGTGTACATACCCGGGCCATTCTACCTGCAGGACCGTCCGGGCAAGGGAAAGGGGCCGTCCCCGATGGCACTTTTCTGTGGGGACGGTGTCTCACTACCGCATGCTCGAAGCGCAGGGGCTCACGAAGTACTACTCCGCCGTGCCGGCGGTTCGCGATCTCAGCTTCGAGCTGCAGCCTGGCGGAGTCCTGGGGCTCCTGGGCCCGAACGGGTCGGGCAAGTCCACGACGGTCTCCATCCTCGCCGGGCTGCTCGAGCCTTCGGGCGGAACGGTGCGCTTCAACGGCGAGGACATCCGCGACGACCTCATCGGCTACAAGGCCCGCATCGGCTACGTGCCCGAAGAAGCGGTCCTCTACTCCTACCTGACCGGCCCCGAGTACCTGAGCCTCGTCGGCAACCTCCGCTCCCTGCCGCCGCGGCGCCTCCGCGATCGGATCGACGGGTTCCTCACGCTGTTCAACCTGCAGGACGACGTGCACGCCCCGATGTCGGCGTACTCGAAGGGCATGCGCCAGAAGATCCTGATTGCGGCCGCGCTGCTCCACGATCCGGAGATCGTCATCCTCGACGAACCCAACTCGGGCCTGGACGTCACGACCACGCTGGTGCTGCGCAGCCTGGTCCAGACGCTGGCGGCGGAAGGCCGGATGATCGTCTACAGCTCGCACGTGCTCGAGGCCGTGGAGCGCGCCGCGACCGACGTGCTCATCCTGCACGAGGGCCGCGTCGTCGCGCACGACTCGGTCGACAGGTTGCGCGGACTCATGGCGCTTCCGTCGCTCGAGCAGGTCTTCCGCCGGCTGGTGATCGAAACCGATATCGACGCGGTCGCGCGGGATCTGGTGCGGACGATGAGGCTGTGATTCGGACTCCGGGCCCGCGGCAGGCAGCCGGCGGTCCGCGCGAGCTGACGCGATGATTACGGCCGAACGCTGCGTGTGAGTCCGCCATGTCGAGGACGACGGCGCTGCTGGCGCGCACCTTCTTCGGGCGCTTCTTCGAAAGCGATCTCATGCCGCCGGGGCTTCCGCAGGCGCAGCTCGTGATCGGCAGCCTGGTGGCGCTCGCGGCGCCAGGCCTGCTGCTGCCGGCGCGCTTCGCAGCCAAGTACCTGCAGATCAGCCGCGATCCACAGCTCCTGACGCAGGCGCTGCTCGTCGATCGCCTGCTCTTCATCACCCTCACCATGACAGCCATGGGGCTCGTGGCGCTCGTGATCTGGGAGGGCGTGTTCCCCGATCGCCGGGACGCGCGCATCCTGGCGGCGCTCCCGCTCAGTACCCGGGAACTGATTGCGGGCCGGCTCATCGCGCTGGCGGCGCTGGCCGGTATCTTCGTGCTCGGCGTGAATGCCGTGCCGGCCCTGATGTACGGACCGCTCATCGCGGCGTACGGCGCGGCCAGCAACGCGGGGCTGGGTCTCGTGGCCCACTTCATCGCGACCGCCAGCGCAGGCGCGTTCGTCTTCTTTTCGCTGCTCACCGCGCAGGGGCTCCTGCTCAACGTGGCGGGCCGCCGGATCGCCGAACGGTTGTCGGTGATCCTCCAGGCGGTCTTCCTCGTCGTGCTGCTGCAGATGATCTTCTTCCTGCCGCGCATGGGTGCTTTCGTGCGCACGGATCTCGCAGCCGTCGCTGCCCACCCGTACCTGGGCGCCGTCCCCTCGATCTGGTTCCTCGGACTGTACGACGTGCTGGGCGGCCGTCAGGGCGCCGGTTCCGGGCCGTTTGCCGTGCTGGCGCTCCTCGCCACGGCTGCTGCCGCGCTGCTGGCGGCCGGACTGATGATTCTCACGCACGGGCGATTGATGCGGCGCGCGCTCGAAGGACGGGAAGCGACAGGGCGCTCCGGGCGCGTGATCGGCCGCGTCTTCGGCCGCGTCGCCGATATCTTCTGGCACCGCCGCTCGATCGAACGCGCTGCCTTCGCGTTCACGCTGCGGACGCTCGTCCGGAGCCGGACGCACGGGATGCTCCTGGCCCTGTACGTGGGAGTCGCGCTGGCGCTCGTCGTCTCCGGCCTGATCCCGGTCCTCCTGCGCCAGGGTCTCGCGGGCTTCGCGCGGCCGGACGTGCCGCTCCTCTCTCCCCCGTTCATCCTTGCATTCCTCACGCTGGCCGGAATGAGGGTCGTGATCGCCATCCCGGTCGAGCCGAAGGCGAACTGGATCGTGCGGCTGCTCGAGCCAGGGGACCGCGGAGCCGTGAGCACGGGCGTCCGCGACGCCTTTCTCGTGGGAGGCGCCCTGCCCGCCACGGCAATCGCGGGCGTCAACGCCCTCGTGCTGTGGGGACCCTGGCCCGCGCTCGTCCATACGGTCGTGTGTGCCGCCATGGCCTGGATCCTCTCGGAGGTGCTCCTGCTCACGCTGCAGAAAGTGCCCTTCACGGCCACCTACTACCCGGGACGTGCGCGGCTGCGGACCCGGTGGCCGCTCTACCTGATCGCCTTCACGAACTTCTGTTTCACGACCGCCGCCTTCGAGCTCCTGATGATCTCGAACCCGGCGATGCTCGTCGCTTTCGTCGGCGCTTCCGGCGGCGCGATTGCGGTCCTGAGCGCCGTGCGCCAGCGCCGCGCGCGAGAGGCGCCCGGCCTCACTTTCGAGGAGGAGGACCCCGACGCGCTGTTCCAGGGCTTCCGGCTGAGCGAAGGGCTCGCGGCGCAGCGCACGAAGTGACTCTGGATGCCCGGGTGCGCCGGGACGGGGACGAGCGTGCCTGAGTCGGCGCGAGCATGCGCTCCCAACCTTCTGCTCCCGCCAGTCGTCTGAGCCACGAGGTGACTCGACGTGGCCTCTCTCTGGCGGGACCTTCGCTACGCTCTGCGGCTGATCGGCCGCTCGCCGGGTTTCGCCGTCGTGGCCGTGCTCACGATCGCGCTCGGAATCGGCGTCAACGTGGCCATGTTCAGCGTGGCGCACGCCGTCCTCCTCGCGCCGCTGCCGTATCCGGATGCGGACCGGCTCGTGCGCGTGTTCGAAGAGTCGGCGGAGACGCCGCGATTCCCAGTCGCGCCCGGCAACTTCGTCGATTACCGCAGCGACGCCCGGGCCTTCGAAGCCATCGCCGCCTACGAACGGAGCGACCTCCAGCTCTACGACGGCGACCGCGCGGAACACGTCCGTGCGATGCGCGTCACGGCCGGGTTCTTCGCCCTGCTCGGCAGCCGACCGATGCTCGGGCGCGAGCTCGGAGCCGCGGACGAACTGCCGGAAGCTGAGGCGGTCGTCGTGCTCGGGCACGAGTTCTGGTTGCGCCGGTTCAATGGCGATCCGTCGGTCCTCGGGAGGGCGCTCACGCTTTCGGGCCGGCCGTTCCGGGTCGTGGGCGTGCTGCCCGCCGGCTTCCGGCACGTCGGGAGCCGATACCGCTCGTACGGCCACGGGGAGCCGGTCGATGCCTGGTGGGCGCGCAGCATCAGGCCGGTTCCCCGGCCGGCCGATCGCTATCAGCACTATCTCAACGTCGTGGCGCGCCTCCGCCCGGACGTCACGCTGGAGCAGGCCCAGGCGGAGATGAAGCAGCTCTCGCGTCGTCTCGCCGAGCGGCATCCGGAGAGCAATGCGCCGTGGACGGCACGGCTGGTCGACGCGCGGGAGGAGACGACGGGACGGTCGCGGCCGATGATCGTCGCCCTGCTCGGATCCGTGCAACTCGTCCTGCTCCTGGCGTGCGCCAACGTCGCGGGGCTGCTCATCGGGCGGGGCGCGGCGCGCTCGCGGGAAATCGGCGTGCGGGCGGCGCTCGGCGCGACGCGGTTCCGGCTCGCGCGGCAGCTGATGGCCGAAAGCGTCGTGCTCGCGGCCGGCGGCGGCCTGGCCGGCCTGGCGCTGGCCGCCCTCGTCATCCAGGGGATCCTCGCCTTCGGACCGGCCGACGTGCCCCGCCTCTCCACCGTGCGCCTCGACGTGGCCATCCTTCTCTACGCTGTCGCCGCGACCGCCGCAACGGCCGTGCTCTGCGGCGTGGCGCCGATCTGGCGGATCCCCGGCCGAAATCTGATCTGGAACCTGAAGGAAGCCGGGCGTGGAACCGCCGGCGCACCTTACCTGCGGCGATCGCTCGTGGCGGCGCAGATCTCGCTCGCGTTCGTACTGGTCGTGACGGCCGGGCTGCTGCTGCGCAGCTTCGTGAACCTGCTGCAGAGCCAGGCCGGATTCAGGGCCGCGGGCGTGCTCACAGCCGTGGTGAACCTGCCCCAGGCCCGCTACGACGACGGAGCGGCGGTGGCGTTCTACAGACGACTCATCTCGGAGGTGTCCGCCCTGCCGGGCGTCGGGGCCGCCGGGCTCGGCTCGGCGCTGCCCTGGACTGGCTACGACGAGAACACCGGCTTCGCGATTGCCGGCCGGACGTTTCCGGAGAACGAGGGACCCGAGGCCCGCTATCATGCCGCGACGCCGGGGTTCTTCCGCGCCCTCTCGATCCCGATCGAAGCCGGCCGTGATATCGACGACGGGGACACGGCGGATCGACCGCTGGTCGTGGTCGTCAACGCGGCGCTGGCGACCCGCTATTTCGGGTCGGCGCAAGAGTCGGTGGGCGCGCGGCTCGCGCTCTGGGGCGGCGAGCGGCGAATCGCGGGCGTGGTGGGCGACGTGAAGGACGCCCCCTGGGATCGGGCCGCACAGCCCGCGCTCTTCTTCCCGGCCGCGCAGCAGGCCGTCGGCGGCGACATGATCCTCGCCGTGCGGACGGCTGGCGACACGGCCGCGGTTGCGGCCTCCCTCCAGGAAGTCCTCCGCCGCCTCGATCCGGCGCTGCCGCTCGCGAACGTCCGCACGCTCGATGACGTGGCCAGTGCTGCCTTCGCCGGCCGCCGGTTCGCGGTCAGCCTCTGTGTGGCCTTCGGGCTGTCGGCCGTGTTCCTGGCCATCGTGGGAACCTACGGGATGATGGCGCAGGCTGTCGTCCAGCGCTCGCGCGAGTTCGGCGTCCGCCAGGCGCTCGGAGCACGGCCAGCCGACATCAGGGATCTCGTGCTTCGGGGCGGCCTGGGCATCGGGGCCGTGGGGATCGGGGCCGGCGCCATCCTCGCGCTGCTGTCGACGCGCGTTCTGTCGTCCCTGCTCTACGAAACGGAGCCGTCTGACCCGGTCACGTACGTGACGGTCGCCGTGCTGCTGCTGATTGCGTCGCTCCTCGCGTCGTACCTGCCGGCCCGCAAGGGGATGCAGGTCGATCCCGGACAGATGCTTCGGGAGTAGGGGACTACCGGTGCCCCGGGTGCGAGGGAGCCCTCGGCACCGCAGGCACCTGTCAGCGCCCTGCTGTCGTGTTTGGGGTCGTGCGGCGCTTCTGCTTCTCCACCAGGGCGGCCACGTCCGCCAGGAGCTGCTTCGCGTCGTAGACAATGCCGTCCTTGATCGTGTAACGGACGCCGCCGACCTGCTCGGGCCTGCCGGTCTTGTCGTTCAGTTTCAGCGCGCCGGTGCCGTAGAGCACCTTGAAGTTCTGCAGCGGATTCTGGTCGACGAGCACGAGGTCGGCCAGCATCCCGGCGCGCACGATCCCGGACTGCGGCTCGTGGCCCCCCGGCTCGGCCAGCGTGAGCGCGCCGTTCATCGTCGCCGCCTGGATCACCTCGAGGGGATGGAAGCCAGCCTCCTGCAGCATCTCGAGCTCGTTCACGTAGCCGAACCCGTACGTCTGGTAGATGAAGCCCGAGTCGGATCCGGTCGTGATCCGCCCGCCCATCTTCTTGTAGTCGTTCACGAGCCTGAACCAGACCTGAAAGAAGTTCCGCCACGCCACCTCGTCCCCGGTCGTCCAGTAGTACCAGTAGGAGCCGTGGTTCTCGCGGCTCGGCGCGTAGAACGTCAGGAGCGAGGGCAGCGTGTAGCGGTCGTGCCATTCCGCGGTCCGGAACCTGGCCAGGTCGCGGCTGGCCGAGTAGATCGTGAACGTCGGGTCGAACGTGGTCCCGAGCGCCTTGTGCTCCTCGAGATACGCCTTCCACTCGGGTCCCCCCGGCTCGTGAATCCTGTCCCAGAGACGGGCGACCTGGCCGAAGCGCCACTGCTCGTCGCTGGCGTTCATCTCCAGGGGCCACGGCTGAACGACGTGATCCTTCAAGAGGGCCTCGAAGTGACCGTAGAAGTGCGTGACCGTTCCGAGACCGAGCCGCGCGGCCTTGATCGCGTTCATCTGCGCGACGCCGCTCTGCTGCAGGTGCGCCGTCGATCCGAGCCCGGTCTTCTTCGCTTCGTCCAGCAGCGCCGCCATCACGGCCGGTGGGTATGCGCCGAGCTTGAGGCCGTCGACCCCGTTGGCAGCCGCCCACCGCACGTATTCGCGGCCAGCTTCGGGCGTGCTCACGTCCCCCTTGTCCCAGCCGCTGCCTGGCCGCTGGTAGTTGTAGATGCGCGGCGCGGCGATCTCGTTCTTCTGACTGCGCGCCTTCTCGCTCACGCTGAACGCGTGGCTGCCAAGCGCGACGCCCCGGACAGTCGTGACGCCGTGCGCCAGCCAGAGCTTGTAGGCGTACTCCGCTTCGGGACTCTTCGGCACACCGCCGGCATGGACGTGAAGATCGACGAAACCCGGCAGGAGGTACATGCCGGTTGCCTCGATTTCGTGGTCAGGCTTCTGCGGCGGCCGGTTCGCGCGCGGAGCCAACCCCGGCGTGCCGGCATCCCGAACGGCCGCAATACGATTCCCCTCGACGACAACGTCCACAGGACCCTGCGGCGGGGCGCCGGAGCCGTCAATGAGCATCGCCCCGCGGATCACCAGCGACTTGAAGGGGCCCCTCCCTTCCCCCTGGCGCCTGGCGGGCGCCGGAACCAGTTCCTCGCGCGGGGGCTGATCCGCAGACTTCGCGCCCTCCTGCGGCACGGACTGCCGGGCGATCAGCGCGACGGGACCGGGCGAAACGACCAGCAGGCTGGCGAGAGCCAGACTCGAGGCGCCGAGAACCGCTCGTTCGAACTGCATTGGGGGATCTTAGCAGGCGGCTGAAGAGGGCGGAATGAGAGCCGATTTCCATCCTCCAGTTGCGGGAACGCAGCGTGGCCCGCGCAAGACAATCGACCGAGCAGGCGACGAATCCGCCAATTCCGTGGTCCGCGGCCATCGAGATCCGCGGAAGTGCGTGTTGTTCAGCGGCCATTTGAGATCCGTGGAAGTCCGTGTTGTTCCGTGGCCATCGAGAATCCGTGTAGGTCCGTGTTGTTCCGTGGCGGTTGAGAATCCGTGTAGGTCCGTGTTGTTCCGTGGCCATTGGGATCCGTGGAAGTCCGTGTTGTTCCGTGGCCATTGAGATCCGTGTAGGTCCGTGTTGTTCCGTGGCCATTGCGAATGCGTGGAAGTCCGTCTTGTTCCGTGGCCATTGCGAATCCGTGTAGGTCCGTGTTGTTCCGTGGCCGTAAGAATCCGCGGCTAACTCACGTGGCGCCAGACGGCCAGCGCGACGATCCATCCCGCGATCGCGTCGGCGGCGAAGTGGTAGCGGCCCAGGACGGCCCCGGCCGCAACGGCCAGGGCCGCGAGCGCCATCGACGCCACCGCCGGCCAGGGAGCATCGAGCACGAGCAGCATCGCGGCGAGCGCCTCGGCGGCGTGCCCGCTCGGAAACGTGTTCACCTGGATGCTCGTGGCGCCGAGCAGGCCGATGTTCAGCCGCCGCGCGGGCACGCTCCAGGGCGGGGCCGGCTCGAGCGCGCGCGGAGGCCGCGTCTGCACCACCGCCATGAACGCGAAGCAGATGTAGTCGGTCACGAGGATGACCGTCCAGAAACGGGCGGGGTCGGGCGCAGGCGACCACTGCAGGTGCACGATGAGGGCCACCGGGATGAGCGGGTAGACGCCCGCGTAGGCCAGCTCCAGCAGGGCTGCCAGCCAGCCGGGAACGGCGCGGGCCAGGGCCGTGATCCTCAGCCGACGATCGCCCTCGAGCAGCGCCCGTTCCTGCCAGTCGATGGGGGCGACGAACAGCAGTCCGCTGGTCCAGTAGCCGAGCAGGAGCAGGGCGGGCGGCAGCAGCCAGGTGTGGACCAGCAGCGCATAGGGGACTCGGCTCGAGATCAGACTCGACGCAATCCCGAGCGTGGAGCCCGCGAGAGCGCTGAGGCGCACGCGCCGCGGAAGTCGTGATGCGGCGAGCGCGGCACCCGCGAGGCCGCCGAAGAACACCAGACTTGCGAGCTCCCAGTCCCTCACGCGCGCACTCTCTCACAGCGCACGCGCAGGCCCAAACGGGGCGGGCCCGGCCGGCCGATGACACACCACCGTCGATCATCGGGGAGCGAGGAGCTCTGGCAGGTCGAGCGGCCGGTCGACGAACCACTCGTCGCCCCTGAAGTCGGTCGCGGTGAAGCGGAACCCGAAGCCGTAGCGCGCGAGGCAGACGCGCGTGCCGGCGCGGCGGGCGGTGGAGAGATCGATGGCGGAGTCGCCGACCATCACCGTCGACGCCGCGGTGACGCCGGTTCGGGCGACGAGGTCGAGGAGCCCGGCCGGATCCGGCTTCCGCCCGAAGGGGGAGTCCCCGGCGACGACGTGCGCGAAGAGCTCCGTCACCCCGAGGCCGTCGAGCAGCCGGTGCGTAGCGCGGTCGGGCTTGTTCGTGAGCACCGCCAGAGTCGCGGTAGCCGTCAGGCGATCGAGCGCTTCACGCATGCCGGAATAGAGCCGCGTCGTGTCGAGGAGGCGCGGTTCGTACAGCTCGAGAAATCTCCGCAGCGCGCCGGGCGTGCGATCGTCGAGCCCGGCCGCCCGGAGCGCCCGCGCAACGAGGACGCTGGCTCCCTCGCCTACCATTTCGACAATGGCCTGTTCCTCGAGCGTCCTGCCGCCAAGCTCCCGAATCAGATCGTTCGTGGCGCTCGCGAGATCGCGTCGCGAGTCGACGAGCGTGCCGTCGAGATCGAACACAACCAGCCGGATCTGGCCCATGCGGCAGTGTTTCACAGCCGCGACGGCCGGGCACACCCGACGTCCGGCACGCTCGGCACGCTCCGCAGTCCTGGCACTCGCACTGCTGGCACCCGGCACCCCGGGCACCGGCCCCGCCACCCAGCCCCCTCAGCCCCCTCCCGCCCGTGTCCACGGCACGACGGACGGGGACGAGTCGCGCGCGCAGCGTGACCGCGCCGATCGCCCTGCCGGCGCGTCACAAACCTCGAGACCCGCGCAGCCGCGGGGCGCAGAGTGCGCGCCATGGCTCACCTGCGTTCGACCCTGCTGGTCGCTCTCGTGCTTGGCGCCGTGTTCGCCCGGCCGGCGGCAGCCGATCCGGACAAGAAGATGTACCAGCCCCGGCTCCGCGCCGCGGGAGACGTCGAACAGCGGCTCATCGAAGACGCGGCGCGGCGGTCCCCGAGCGTGCAGCGGTTGATCGATCAGCTGGAGTGCACGGATGTGTACGTCTACGTCCAGCTCACGGGCTCTCCCCAGGTCAGAACCGCCAGCACCAGCCTGGTGACCGCGACACCACGGGGCCGCTATCTGCGGATCCTGATCAGCGCAGGGCTGCCGGCCTGGACCCGCATCCACCTCCTCGGCCACGAGCTGCAGCATGTGCTGGAGATTGCGGGCGATCCCGGCGTCACGAGCCAGGCCGGGATGCGCGAGCTGTTCGGCCGCATCGGGCACTCGGCGGAAACCGCGGACCGGTTCGAGACCGGGGCCGCACGCGAGGTGGAGCACCTGGTGCGGACGGAGCTCCTGCAGGCCGGAAAGCGCGGGCCGGATCGCTGAGATTCCCTGCGGGAAATCTGCGGGTCGCCCGCGAGCATCCGCGGGCAGCCGCGACCCGGGAACCCGCGCCATCCGCGTCCGTCCGCGCACATCCACGTCCATCCGCGCACATCCGCGTCCCGTGGATCCGGACGACCTCCGCGCGTATCCGCGCCAGTGGCCGTTCGCGGGCAAGGCTGGCCGGCGCGTGTCGCACGGGGCTACCATACGCGGGATGTCCACGGCTGCCGCCTCGTTTCCCGCTGTCGACCCGCGCGCAGCGCGCGCAGTCCTGGATCTCGTCCGGGGCTGTACCTTCGACGACTTCCTGCTGGCTCCTCAGCTCAGCATCCTCGTCCGCCGTGACCCGGCGTCGATCGATCTGTCCTGCATGCTCTCGCGCCGGGTGGCCCTCAAGCGTCCGATCGTGTCTGCCAACATGGACACGGTCACGCGCGCCCCGATGGCCATCGTCCAGGCTGAGGAGGGCGGACTCGGGATCATCGATCGCGGCTTCCGCCCTGGCGAGATCGGCCCCCAGGTCCGCGAGGTCGAGATCGTCAAACGGACGCAGCACGGAGTGATTGCGGATCCGTACAGCATCCCGCCGTCGGCACGCCTGGCCGACGCCATCGGCCTCATGCGCCGCTCGCGCGTGGGCACGCTGGTGGTCGTCGACGACGAGCGGCGGCTGCTCGGGCTGCTGACGGAGCGGGACGTGCGTTTCGTGTCCGACACGACGCTGGCGGTCTCCGATCGCATGACGCCCGTCGACCGGCTGGTCGTGCACCGCGGACCGCTCGCGCCCATCGACGCCGAACGCATCATGATCGAGCGGAAGGTCAAGAAACTGCCGCTCGTCTCCGAGACCGGACGGCTGCTCGGTCTCATCACGGCGCGCGACCTGGTGCGGCAGCGGCGGCTCCCGTTCGCCACGCGCGACGCGCAGGGCCGCCTTCGAGTGGGCGCAGCGATCGGCGCGACCGGCGACTACCTCGAACGGGCGGCCGAGCTGATCCGCGCGGGAGTCGACGTGCTCGTGATCGACATCGCGCACGGGCACTCGATCGTGATGGACCGGGCGATGGCGGCCTTCCGCAAGCAGTTCGGCGACTTCGAGATGATCGCGGGCAACGTGGCGACCGCCGAGGGCGCGAAGTTCCTGCTCGAGCGCGGCGCCGATGGCATCAAGGTCGGCATCGGCCCGGGCGGCGGGTGTACGACACGGATGACCACGAGCTTCGGCGTTCCACAGCTGCAGGCGCTCGTGGAGTGCCGGATCGCCGTCGGAGAGTCGGGCATTCCGCTCATCGCCGACGGCGGCATCCGCCGGCACGGCGGCGTCGCCGAGGCGCTGCTGTGCGGCGGCGACACCACGATGCTGGGGAGCGTGTTCGCCGGCACGGAAGAGACGCCCGGCGAGATCGTCCACAAATCGGTGGTGCTTCCGGAGTCGCAGAAGACCGTCAAGGTGCCGTTCAAGGTGCTGCGGGGCATGGCCTCGATCGACGCCATCCGCGATCGGCTCGACGTCGAGGACGCCGACAAGGTGGAGCTCGAAGCGATCGGCGCCGAGGGCATGGAGATCAGCGTTCCAGCCCGCGGCTCGGCCCGCGTGATCGTCCGCGACATCGTGAAGCATCTCTGCTCCTCGATCAGCTACGGCGGCGCGGCCAGCCTGTCGGAGCTGCGGTCGCGCTTCTGGGCGGATCCACAGCGATATCTCATCCGCCTGTCCGCCTCGTCGCGGCGGGAATCCTACGAGCGCTGAGACGCGGACGCCCGTGGACTTTTCCTGTTCACCGGTCGCGGCTGCACGCGGATAGCGAACGGACACGGGTCGCGGATACGCGCGGAGGTTGTCCGGATCCACGGGACGCGGATGTGCGCGGATGGACGCGGATGGTGCCGGTTCACGGGCCGCGGCTGCACGCGGCTGCTCGCGGATCGCGGGCGAACGGCCCCCTTGCCTCCGTCGTAGAGTATGCAGATGCTGCCGGATCTGCGCTACGCCGTCCGGACGCTCGCGGCCAGCCCGACCTTCACGCTGGTGGCCATCCTGTCGCTGGCCATCGGAATCGGCGTCAACACGACCATCTTCAGCGCCGTCAACGCGGTGCTGCTGCGCCCGCTGCCCGTCGAGCGGCCGGGGGACCTGGTCGACATCTACACCGCGGGTGTCAGCGACTACTCGACCAGCTCGTGGCCGGACTTCGAGGATCTGCGCCGGTCGGCCACCGTTTTCAGCGGTCTGCTCGGCCACAGCCTGATGTTCGCGAACGTCAGCCGGGATGGGCAGTCGCGCATCGTCATGGGCGAGGTCGTCACGGCGAACTACTTCGACCTGCTGGGCGTCCGGGCCGCAGTCGGCCGGACGTTCGTGCCGGGCGAGGACGCGGTCCCCGGCGGCAACCGGCTGGCCATCCTGGGCCACGGGTTCTGGCATCGCGAGTTCGGCGCCAGCCCGTCGGCGATCGGCCAGACCGTCCGTCTCCGCGGGCTCGACTACACCGTGATCGGTGTCGCACCGGCGGCCTTCACCGGCATGATGCCGGGATTCGCGCCCGATCTGTGGATTCCCGCGTCGATGGTGGACGAGGTCGAGCCCGTCGGGATCCAGGATGTCGTGCCGTCACCGACCGGTCGCACGCGCCTGGAACGGCGCGGCCAGCGCTGGATGTTCGTGAAGGGCCGACTGAAACCCGGCGTGAGCATGGCGCAGGCTTCCGCCGAGGTCGCCGCCGTCATGGCCGGCCTCGAGCGCGCGCATCCCGCTACGAACCGGAACCGGCGCGCCCTGCTCGTGGCGAGCCATGCCGTTCGCATCCACCCGTTCGTCGACGGCGCGCTCGTGCCGGGCGCGGCGCTGCTGATGGCGGCGGTCGGCCTCGTACTGATCATCGCGTGCGCCAACGTCGCGAACATGCTGCTGGCACGGGCCACGACGCGCCGGCGCGAGCTGGCCATCCGCCTCGCCATCGGTGCGAGCCGCGCGCGCATCGTCCGGCAGCTCCTCACCGAAAGTCTCCTGCTCGGCCTCGCCGGAGGCGCGGGCGGGCTCGTCGCCGCGCGATGGCTGACCGGCCTGCTGCTCGCCGTCCAGCCGCCCCTCCCGATTGCCTTGTCACTCGATCTGCGCAGCGACTGGCGCGTGTTCGGATTCGCCACGGCGCTGTCCGCCGCGTCTGCCGTGGCATTCGGGCTGGTTCCGGCGCTCCGCGCCGCGCGTCCGGACCTGGTCGCCGCGCTGCAATCAGAAGCCGCCCTGGTGACGCCGGGGCGGCGCGTGGCGCTGAGGCACGTGCTCGTGGTCGCCCAGGTCGCGGTCTGCTTCGTGCTGCTGGTGACCGGCGCGCTGCTGCTGCGAAGCCTGGCCGCCGCCCGGACGACCGACGTAGGATTCGATCCGCGCGGGCTGGCGCTGGCGACGGTCGACCTGGGCATGCACCGGTACGATGCCGCGCGCGCGCGGCATTTCTACGATATCGCCTTGGAGCGCATCGCCGGCCTGCCGGGCGTCGCGTCCGCGGCCCTCGTCGAACGCCTGCCGTTCTCGCCCAATCCTCACACGCAGGCGTTCTTCATCGAAGGACGCACGTACCAGCCCGATGATCGCGGAGCGATCACGGACGTGACCCGCGTGAATGCGGGCTATTTCCGGACACTGGGGCTCGCGTTCCTCGACGGCCGCAATTTCGACGAGCGCGATACGGCGTCGTCGCCCGGCGTGGTGATCGTCAACCGGACGCTGGCACGACGGTACTGGCCGGGCGAGCGCGCGGTGGGCAAGCGGGTGCGGACGCGCGGCGTGGACGGTCCCGTGTTCGAAGTCATCGGCGTCGTGGGCGATCACCGCGTGCGCACGATCGGCGAGGCACCCCGGCCGTTCGCGCACTTCGCCTGGACACAGGGGTTCAATCCGAGCGCCACGCTGCTGGCCCGCGGCGCCGCGAGCGCCGCGCCGCTCGTTGCCGGAATGCGGCAGGCCCTGTTGACGCTCGAGCCCGACCTGGTCTTCCTCGAGAACCAGTCGATGGAGGCGTCGATGGCGACGACGCTCTTTCCCGTGCGCCTCGGCGCCGCCGTGGTGGGCACGGCCGGCTTGATTGCGCTCGCGCTCGCGGCGGTCGGGCTCTACGGCGTTCTGGCGTTCTCGGTAGGGTCCCGAACGCGCGAGATTGGCATGCGCATCGCGCTCGGCGCCAGGCCCGGTGTGGTCCTTCGAATGATCGTGCGGCAGGGGATGGCGCTCTCGGCGGCGGGGATCGGCATCGGCGTCCTGATGGCCCTGGCCGGAACGCGCGTGCTCTCGGGCCTTCTGTACGGGGTGGGCGCCGTCGATCCCGCCTCATTCGCGGGGGCGGCGCTCCTGCTGATCCTCGTGTCGGCCGCCGCGAACTGGGTCCCCGCCCGGCGCGCCTCCCGCGTCGATCCGCTCGTGGCGCTTCGGGCCAACTGAGCGTTTGGCGGAAGCAGTGTCATAATCGACGACTCTTCTGTCGCCCGTGACGAACCGACACGCACTGCCGGAAATCGAACAGGCGCTGCTGAAGCGCCTCGCCGGCACGCTGCCAGGCGTGGACGCCCAGATGCGGTTCGCGCCGGTTCCGACGAGGCCCGGGTGGCGGGCCGGCGAATTCCCGCGCGACACGCGGCAGGCGGCCGCGCTGCTTCTCCTCTACCCCGCCGAGGGTGGCATCGCCGTTCCCCTGACGGTGCGCTCGCGGAGGCTCGCGCGTCATGCCGGCCAGATCAGCCTGCCCGGCGGCGCCACCGACGCAGGCGAGACCCTGCCCGCAGCCGCGCTGCGGGAAGCCTCGGAAGAGATCGGCGTCGATCCGCGTGTGGTCCGGGTGCTGGGCGAGCTGACGCCCGTGCACGTGCTCGTCAGCGGCTTCACGCTGCATCCCGTTGTCGGCATCACGGACCAGCGGCCCGCCTTCTTCGCCGCCGAGCACGAGGTGGAGGAGATTCTGGAGGTCTCGCTCGATCACCTGCGCGATGCCTCGCGGATCCGCCGGGGGACACGCATGCGCGAGGGCGTCGCGGTGGAGTATCCCTATTTCGACCTGCTCGGCCACCAGGTGTGGGGAGCGACTGCGATGGTGCTGGGCGAATTCATCTGCCTGCTGCAGGACGAACACCAGCTCTGAGCGCCCGCTCGCACGTCGGCGAGTTGTGCCACTGGCGACCGGCGGCGGTCGACAGATTGACGGCGGGCTCTTTGATATCATCCGATTCACTACCCCTCAGCGGGATTCCGGCGGCTTCCAAGAACGGAGCGGCTTCCTCATGGCTAGACATACCCTCCACGGTTTCCTCCTGGTCCTGATCTTCGCCGCGTCGGCGCAGGGGCAGGGGCGCCCGTCCACGCTGGCCACGCTCTTCCAGGAGATCTTCGGCCCGAGCGGCCTGGTCGTCGCCAGCGAAGACGTCCTGCTCGATGGGACGAACCACGCCGCGCACTTCAACAGCGCGTTCCAGTCGGAGTTCCGCCTGGTGAACATCGCGTTGACGAGCCAGCTCGCGGCCGTTCCGCTTCCCTCCCCGGCGTCGGGGTTCACGTACCGGTTCGAGCCTGGAACCGGCACGTTCGTCCGGTCGACCCGCAGCTTCGGGCCGATCCTGGCCGAACGCGGCGAGACCATCGGCCGCGGCCGGCTGAGCCTCGGCTACAGCTATCAGTTCTTCTCGTTCGACGAGCTCGACGGAGTACCGCTGGCGAACATTCCGGCCGTGTTCACGCACGACAATTTCGAACTCGGAGGCGGGCGGGCCGACGTCGTCGGCACGAACAACACGATCACGGCGAGCGTGAGCCAGTTCAGCGGAGCGCTGACGTACGGCGTCACGGATCGGTTCGACGTCGCGCTGGCCGTCCCCGTCGTACAGACGCAGCTGTCGCTGCTCTCGAACGCGCGGATCCAGCGGGTCGGCACGGGGAGCAACGTGGTGGTGCACTATTTCGTGGACCAGAACGCGATTGGCGGCTTCGGGAACACGCATCAGTTCTTCGCCGAGGGGTCCGCCGGCGGGATCGGGGATCTCGTGGTCCGCGGCAAGGCGACGGTACTACGCGAGGGCGCCAGGGCGCTGGCGGCTGGCATCGACGTGCGGCTGCCGACCGGTGACGAGCAGAACCTGCTCGGCTCGGGTGCGCTCGGCGTGCGGGGGTTCGCCGCCTTCTCTTCCTCGCTCGGCGCCTTCGCACCCCACGCGAACGTCGCGTATCAGTGGAACGGCGACAGCGTGCTCGCCGGCGACGTGAGCACCGGGGAAAAGGACGACCTGCCCGATCAGTTCGGGTTCGCGCTGGGGAGCGATCTCGGCGTCAACGAGCGCTTCAGCATCGTCGTGGACTTCCTGGGCCAGCGCGTGTTCAACTCGCCGCGTCTGACGTCGCGCACGTTCACGGCGTCCGGACCGGCTGGGACGATGGAACTCCCGGACATCCGGCTCGTGGAGGATTCCTACTGGCTCGCCTCCGGCGCCGTCGGCGTCAAGGGGCACATCGCCACCCGCGCGCTGCTCGTCTTCAACCTGAAGTTCCGGTTGAACGACAACGGCCTCACCGACAAGCTCACGCCCCTGCTCGGCATGGAATGGAACTTCTGAGGAATCACGACCTGCCTCGGCCAGGCGGTCAGCGGGCGGCCCGTCGCTGACCGCCCACGGCCTGCCAACGCGCGAACCGGGCGTCAGAGCCCGAGCAGATCGACGACGATCGCGCGCCACTCCTCGTCGAGAGGACCGGTTTCCGCGCGGCGGGCCGCCCGCCGGTACCAGTAGCCGGCGTTGGCGAGGTCCCCTTCGCGGCGGTGCAGGTAGGCGTGGACGCGCGCGCCCGCGACGTCCTCGATCGCCTGTGCGAGTTCGTGTGCGCGCGCCCAGTTGCCCCGGCGCTCGTGCCAGAGCGCCTCGAGGAGGGGCGTGAGTCCTGAAGGCGGAACCGGGTTGGCGAGCGAGGCCTCGAACGCATCCAGGGTCATGCGCCCATTGAAGCACGGCCGCCGGCCGGGCAGCGAGTCCTCGCGGGACCCGAACCTCAGCCGATTCGCTACAATAATGGCCCGAGAGCGAGGTTTCGAATGAACGCACCCGTCGTCGATGCGATCAACCGTCAGATCAACTCCGAGCTCAGCGCGTCCTATTCCTACCTGGCGATGTCAGCCTGGTGCGAGCGCCAGAAGTTCACCGGCGCGGCGCGCTGGCTCCGGCTGCAGAGCCAGGAAGAGTACCTGCACGCGATGAAGCTGTTCGATTTCGTGCTGGCGCGAGACGCGGAGGTGGACCTGAAGCCCCTCGACGAGCCCCGGCAGACGTTCGCGTCGCTGGCCGACGTGTTCGAGAAGGCGCTGGCACAGGAGCAGGAAGTCAGCCGCCAGATCGACACGCTCTACGAGACCGCGTTCCGCGAAAAGGCCTTTGCCGCCGTGGCCGAGCTGCAGTGGTTCCTCACCGAACAGGTCGAGGAAGAGAAGACGGGCCGCGAGATCGTCGCCAAGTTTCGGATGATCGGCAGCGATCCGGCGTCGATCCTCGATCTCGACCGTGAGCTGGGCAGCCGGACAGCCGCCGAGACGCCGCCCCCG
Organism: Vicinamibacterales bacterium; assembly: GCA_035620975.1. GTDB lineage: Bacteria > Acidobacteriota > Vicinamibacteria > Vicinamibacterales > 2-12-FULL-66-21 > DASPFV01. Next base: position 3,873 of record DASPFV010000192.1, on the reverse strand, counting down.
GCGGCCGCAGCCGACTGAGAGACATGCGCAATCCAGGCACGGCCTCGGTCCTCAGCCTGATCGTGCCCGGCGTGGGACAGTTCTACAACGGCGACTTCCTCCGCGGCATCTTCTGGCTGATTGTGACGCCAGGGTTCTGGTTCGGCACGGGGGGGCTGCTCGGATGGGTCTGCCACGTGATCGCGGCGATCACGGCGTATCGGCGGGCCGGCGTGAAGAACCGGCAGGAAGGGCGCGCACCCGGGCTGATAGAATGACCGGATGAGACAGCGTGGCTCCTTCCTGATTCTCGGCGCCGTGCTCCTCGCGGGATGCGGCACGACGGGTGACGCTCCCGGGGCAGCCTCGGGCGCATCGGCAGCGCCGCTGCCGGTTGCCTCACTTCCGAAGATCGACCCGGCCGCCATCCTCGAGCACACGAAGGTGCTGTCGTCCGACGAGTTCGAAGGGCGGCTGCCGGGCACGCCTGGCGAAGACAAGACCGTCGAGTACCTGGTGGGGCAGTTCCGGGAAATGGGCCTGCAGCCCGGGAACACCGACGGAAGCTACGTGCAGAAGGTCCCGCTCGTCGGTGTCACGCCCGAACCCACGCGGCCGCTGACGGTCTCGGGCGCAAGCACGACCCGGACGTTCAAGTGGAGCGACGACATGGTCGCGTGGACGAAGCACGTGGCCGAGACCGCCAGCCTGGACAGGTCCGAGCTCGTCTTCGTGGGTTACGGCGTGACCGCTCCGGAGTACAACTGGGACGATTTCAAGGGCGTGGATGTCAAGGGCAAGACCATCGTCGTGCTGGTGAACGATCCGCAGGTCCCCGATCCATCCGATCCGTCGAAGCTGGATCCGGGCACGTTCAACGGCAACGCGATGACGTATTACGGTCGCTGGACCTACAAGTACGAGGAGGCCGCCCGCCGGGGCGCGGCCGGCGCCTTCATCGTACACGAGACGGGACCGGCGGGCTATCCGTATGCGGTCGTGCAGGGTTTCCTCGGCGAGCGGTTCGACCTCGTCACGCCCGACAAGAACATGGGTCGCGCGGCAATAGAGGGCTGGCTGACGCTGGACGCGGCAAAAGCGCTGCTGAAGATGGCCGGGCACGATTTCGACGCGCTGAAGAAACAGGCGATCACGCGCGAGTTCAAGCCGGTTCCACTCGGCCTCAGCGCGTCGATCGCCATTCGCAACACGCTGCGCACCGTGGACTCGCGCAACGTGCTCGCGAAGCTCGAGGGAAGCGACCCGGCGCTGCGGGACGAGTACGTCGTGTACACGGCGCACTGGGATCACCTCGGGGTCGGCGCGCCGGTGAACGGCGACCGCATCTACAACGGGGCGCTCGACAACGCTTCCGGCACGGCCGCGCTGCTCGAGATGGCCCGGGCGTTCACGCAGATCGAGCCCGCACCGAAGCGCTCGGTTCTCTTCCTCATGGTGACCGCCGAGGAGCAGGGGCTCCTCGGCTCGCAGTATTACTCGGTGACCCCCGTGTACCCCCTCGAGAAGACCGTTGCCAACATCAACCTCGACGGCGTGAACCAGTGGGGGCGCACCAGCGACGTGACGGTGATCGGGATGGGCGCCTCCGACCTGGACGATTACCTCCGGGAAGCCGCTGCCGAACAGGGCCGGACGCTGCGGCCGGATCCCGAGCCCGAAAAAGGCTTCTACTACCGGTCGGATCACTTCAACTTCGCGAAGCAGGGTGTGCCGGCGCTCTACACCGACACCGGCGTCGAATTCGTGGGGAAACCGGCGGAGTACAGCCAGCAGAAGCGGGACGAGTACACCAACGCCGACTATCACAAGCCGTCCGACGAGATTAAGGCCGACTGGGATCTCTCGGGGGCCGTGGAGGACGCACAGCTGCTCGTCGCCGTGGGATATCGGGTCGCCAACGCCGGGAGATTCCCGGAGTGGAAGCCCGGGAACGAGTTCAAGGCGAAACGCGATGCCATGCTGGGCCGGCGCGGCACCAGCTGAGACGGAGCCTGACGACCATGCCCTACCCGGAACAGTTCATCGCACCGATGAGGGCCGAGCTGACCGCGCTCGGCGCCCGCGAGCTGAAGACGTCCGCTGCCGTCGACGAGCAGTTGCGGAGCCCGGGCACGGTGCTGCTCGTGGTGAACTCGGTCTGCGGCTGCGCGGCGGGCAAGGCCCGTCCGGGCGTCGCGATGGCGCTCGACCACCCGCAGCGTCCCGACGTGCTCGCGACGGTGTTCGCCGGCGCCGACATGGACGCGACCGCCAGAGCGCGGGAGCACCTGGCGCCCTACCCCCCGTCGTCGCCGTCAATCGGGCTGTTCAAGGACGGCCGGCTGGTCTGGATGCTCGAACGGCGCGAGATCGAGGGGCGCGACGCGCCGGCCATCGCCCGCGAGCTGACGTCCGCGTTCGATCGGTTCTGCTGAGCGGCGGTCGCTTCCGCCTGAAGGCGGAAGCCACGAAAGCGCTGACAGGTAACTCGTGGCTTCCGCCTTCAGGCGGAAGTATGGCCCGCGCCGGCCGAATCTCGTGGCTTCCGCCTTCAGGCGGCAGCGCCGCCCGCTCCGGCCGAGTCCGCGTGGCTTCCGCCTTCAGGCGGAAGCAGCGCTAACGCTCCTTGGGATCCTCCAGGTAGGTGTAGCCCTGCAGGCCCTCCTCGTAGAACTCGAGGAGGCGCCCCGATTCCTCGTAGCTGATGCGGCCCTGGCGGACGGCGAGCTCGACGTCGTTGCGCAGCTTGCGGACGAGGACCTCGGCGTCGAACTCGACGTAGTCGAGCACTTCCTTGACGGTATCGCCCTTGATCACCGCGTCGAGCACCACGCTCCCGCGCTCGTCGAGGCTCACGTGCACCGCGTGCGTGTCGCCGAACAGGTTGTGCAGATCGCCGAGAATCTCCTGATACGCGCCGACCAGGAAGACACCCAGGTAATACGGCTCGCCATTCACCGTGTGGAGCGGCAGGGTCCGCTTCACGTCCCGCCGGTCGATGAACTGATCGATCTTGCCGTCCGAGTCGCAGGTGATGTCGCCGAGGACGGCATGCTGGGTCGGGGGCGTATTCAGCCGGTGAATCGGCATCACCGGGAAGAGCTGCTTGATGGCCCAGCTGTCCGGGCAGGACTGGAACAGGGAGAAGTTGCAGAAATACGTGTCGGCCATCGCGTCGTCGAGGCCCTGCAGGTCCTCGGGGACGTCGTCCATCTGCGCGACCAGCTTTTTCAGCTTCACCAGGATCGCCCAGTAGAGGTTCTCGGCCTGGCAGCGCTGCTCGAGCGGCAGATAGCCGCCCGTGAACAGGTTCAGCGCCATGTCGAGGGCCTGCTGGGCGTCGTGGTAGCTTTCCAGCGCGTTCCTGGCCGTGAGGTTCTGGAACGTCTCCAGCAGATCGATCACCGGCTGCTCGGCCTCCTCCGGTGAGATGGCCGTCGGAATGCGCTCTTCGCCGAAGGCCGATACGCCCAGGACGTTGAAGATCAGGACGGAGTGATAGGCCACGATCGCCCGGCCGCTCTCGGACACGATGGTCGGGTGCTTCACCCCGGCATCGTCGCACACCGTCTGGATGTGGTAGACGACGTCGTTGGCGTACTCCTCCAGGGTGTAGTTCACCGACGACTCGAAGTTGGTCTGCGAGCCGTCGTAGTCGACGCCGAGCCCGCCGCCGACGTCGATGTACTCGAGACCCGCGCCCTCACGGACGAGCTCCGCGTACACGCGCGCGGCCTCGTTCAGCGCGCCCTTGACGATCCGGATGTTCGGAATCTGGCTGCCGAGGTGGAAGTGGAGGAGTTTGAAGCAGTCTTCCATGCCGAGGGCCTTCAGTTCCTGCAGGCCTTTGCGGACCTCGGCCACCGTCAGGCCGAACTTCGACCGGTACAGATC
>DASPFV010000191.1:0-11343 GCA_035620975.1 Vicinamibacterales bacterium | reverse complement strand
GACATCACGCGACCGCCGTTGAGTTCCTCCGCGCACTTACGGAACCGGCGGGCCACGACGAGGCCGGACTCCCGGTTTCCGGCCCACGGAACCGGGCGTGACGGGTTGTGTCCAAAGAACGCGGTGAAGAGCCGTATCGTTTCGGGAGCGCGGGGGCTGGCTTCCAGTTTCGCCGCGGCATCATGAGCCAGACGGATGGCATCGAGGACCGCCCGCCGCACGATCTGGCGGCACTGGTTCGCGGCTGCTGGTGGGCATCCCGGCGCACACTCGAACCGAAACCGTGGCCCCGCAGGTGCAGCGACGACAGGCTCTCCCAGAAATCCGCTCATCGGCTGCGGCCCGGACCGGATGCAGTCGGTGTCGGGAAAGTGCCATCGCCGGCCCCGATCGCAGTTGTCCCGGCACACCTGCCAGCGGCTCTGACACTGGAGCCCGCCCATGCGTGTCCGCCGTCCGCAGCAGACCTTGTTCTCGTCGCAGAACGTGTGGCATCCCGCCCGGTCGAACGGCGGGGGAGTTGGCGTCGGAGCGGGCGGCGGCGGCGCCGTGGCCGTCGTGGAGAAGCGGATTGACTCGACGCGGTTGGGCCCCCAGACGTACTCTGCCAGGATCGTCGTGCGCTGTCCTCTGCGGTGTTTGAGGATCCTGTTCCAGATGTCGATGAGCGTCGGGTTTCCGTTGACGAGACCGCGCTCCCGACGGATCGGCTCGCCGCCGACCTTCGTCCGCGACATGACGCACGTGGCGATCCACTGCCTGACCGCCGCTTCGAGCTCGTCGTAGGAATCCGGGATCGTCAGCTCCAGGCTCGCGCAGCGCGGGTGCAGCCGCGGCTCGCCGAGAGATGACGTCCATCCGCCGGGCTGTGGATCGGATAGCTGGCGATCGACCAGGTACATGCTGTCCCCCGTTTCTGGCTTCCGCAGTGCTACCGCGCCGCGCCCGCTGGCGTTCGGACCGGCGCCGGCACCGGCCGGCGGGCCGGCGCGGCGAGCGTCGTCTGCATCCAGTGGCGGATCTGCGCGCGGACCGTGTCGTTCAGGATGATGGCCTTCCCCTTCGTCTGGTTGTCGATCCGGCCGGTGTGGATGGCCGCCAGACGCCGCGTGTCTTTGGTGAACCAGATCGGGGAGCCGCTCATCGAGCCGCCCGTCTGGATGTCGTGCGCGATCAGGTTGGTGGCGGCCGGGATGTTCGGGAGGAGCCGCCCCTCGGCAGTCTCGGCCGTGCAGGACGACAGCAGAATACCGCCGAGGACGCGCCCCTGCGCCGTATACATATGGCGCGCGCGCGTCTCCTGGGAAGCCGGGAACCCCGCAATCGTGACGACCGCGCCCAGCAGGTCCGCCGGAAGGAACGGGATCGTCGGGATGAAGCCGTTCTGCGGCGGCATCAGGATGAGGCCGTAGTCCTCACCGGCGGTCATGCAATCGCTCGCGCGCCAGCGTGGGCTCACTTCCCACCGGACCGCCTTGAAGCTGGGCGTGTCGGCATCCGCACCGTTCTGACCGGGGTGGACGGTAATCGCTCTCGTATTCGGGGCCTGGAGCGGAAGGATCACGTGCGCGCAGGTCAGGACGTGAACCGCCGTGATGTAGACACCCGAGCCAATCGACACACCCCTGTCATCCTGCCGCGCTTCGATCCGGCAGACCGCGCGCCACGGTCCGACCGACGCGTGTGGCACGCGGGTGAGCTGTCTGGCGGCGGGCGGCTCGCCGAGTCGCGCGCTGTGGCTGCCGCACGATCGACACCCGCAGCCCGCCCCGCATCCCAGCCCGCTCGATTCGGCAAGCGGCATTCCGTGCATGTAAGCCATGTCGGTCTCTCCAGTTCCCGGGCGTCATCGGCGCCGTGCGACGACGATCACGCGGCTCGAGGTCGGGCGCGTTGCCAGCAGCGTTCGGGCGTCGCAGACCTCGCGAATGCAGAACCCCGCCGCAGCCAGCTGGCGGCAGACGGGCACTGGCGAGTACGCGCGCTCATGGTGCCGCTCCACGGTGACGCCTCGAGGGCCGCGATGCACGACGGTCACGTCGATGCGCCGTTCCCGCGGATGCCATCGAATCAGCTGATCGAGGAACCCGTCGCACGCCGGCAGACGGCGTCCGACTGTGTGCCCCGGCGCAAGCGGCTGCCACGGCGTCAGCAGATCGAACAGGAAATGCCCGCCGGCACGAAGGTTGGCGCGGATGCGCTCGAACGTGCGGCCGAGATCCCTGCCGTCCGTGAGATGGTTGATGGTGTCGAAGTTGGCCGTGGCCAGATCGACCGTCATCGGCAGCCGCAGGCAGCGGACGTCCTGCTGCAGGAAGCGCACCGCGGGCAGCCGGCACCCCCGCCGCGCGACGTCGAGCATCGCGCTCGATCGATCCACGCCGAACACCGGAATCCGGAACCGGGCAGAGAGATAGCAGGCGAACAGCCCGGTGCCGCAGCCGAGATCGACGGCCGATGCGAACCCGATTGCGTGCCGGCGCGTGAGACGTTCGAAGGCGCGGCAGATCTCCCTCAGGTGAGGAAGGCCGAGGGCCGCGTTGTACGAACGCGCGAGTTCCCGGTATGGAGGAGCGATCCGCATCGTCGACCGCCGGGTCAGGGGGGAGCCGCATGACGCTCATTTCCCTCCCGATCGCGCGCGCAGCGTTGGCAGGACGATGCGGTCGCGGACGAGGAGCCACTCTCGCGCGAGCGCGGTCTCCCCGGGCCGAATCGGACGGCCGGCGAGCTCGGGATGGCGCGCGAAGAACAGGACGTTCGTCAGCTGGCTGACGTCCGAGACTCCGCCCCGCAGCGCGCCGGCGAGTATTCGCGGGCCGTCGATGCGTCTGGCGGGGGGCGGGGCAGGCGGTGGAGGTGTGACTGCGGGCCGGACCGGGGCGGTTCCGTTGACGCCTGTCCCGGCCGCGATGCGCCGGAAGAGATCGTCAAGTGCGGCATTGAGCGCGCGCGTGTCCGTCAACAGGCCGGCGTTGCCGCCTGCGAACGCGACGAGCGCCTGCCCGGTCGGCGGATCGACCCGCCCGTGCTCGGTGAGACCGCGGCCGGTCAGGACGTTGAGCGCTTCCTGCACGAACGCGATAGTCGAGCTTCCCCGCGGGCGCCGGCCCCTTCCGCGATTCATGTCGCAGTGGAAATGATCCCGGTGATGCCGGTCGTGGTAATCGATGACGGTTGCGAAGGGCAAACGCAGCATCGCATTGATCCGGCGCAGCACGGCCCGCTCCACAGGGTCGCGGAAGTTGTGGACGACGGTTTCGCGCAGCCGTCCTGGAATGCGTCCGGTCGCCCAGCGCAGCCCGACGATGTCGATGGCATCGCCGAACGAGTGGTTGCTGAGCGTGCTCGTGCCGGTGACGCAGCGGCAGTACAGGGAACCAGCGGTCAGGATGGCCTCGACCGGCAGACCGTTGCGCGCCATGTCGGTCAGGAACCGCTGGAGCGCCTGCTTGACGAGGGGAACGAAGCGCTGCCGGTGCGCCACGATCCGCTTCGCGGGAACCATCAACCCCGTGGCGCCGTCACGCGTCACGCGATCGACGTATTCGAACGGCACGCCGTCGATGCCGCGCACGCAGATCAGGTTCGGGACGGCGGGACAGGGCTGCGGAACGCCGCAGCGATCGCGGGCGATCGACGGGCCCACGGGGCAGGGCTCCTCCACGATGGGTGTGGGGGCCTGGCCGAGCGAACCGTTCAGATCTTCGTCGGGCCCCTCGGGCACGTACCACTCGCCGAGCGGATCGCCGCTGCGGCAAGAAGTGCACGCGCATCCCGGGCCGCAGCCGAGCCCGCCGGCTTCGTCCGCGCCACGATCAGGAACGTACGGCATGACCGTCCGGCGTCAGGGAGTCGGCCTCTTGCGGGCGGACGTCTTGCGCGCCCTCTTTGGTGCCGCCTGTGATTGGCGCGACGCCCTGGCCGCGGCCGGGCGCAGCGCCTTGAGCTCGCGCTCGAGCGCCGCCAGCCGCGTCTCGACCTGCGCCACGTCGGACTCTTCGTTCTCCCGGCGCTTCTGGAGCTCCGCGCGCCGGCGCTCGAGCTCACGGGCGACGACGTCCGGGGACTCCTTTTTCAGCTGCTCGAGCCGGTCCGTCACCCGCTTCACCATCGCCTGCAGCGCCCGCTCCTGCTCGGTGATCCTGGCGAGCTCCGCTTCGGCTTCCTTCATGCGTTTGACGATCGCGTCCGCCGCGAGCCCGACCTCACCCCTGGGGCCCGGACGGAGCGCGTCGATTGCCCATCTGGCGAGATCCGCGTCAACTCGGCGCCGCGCGTCGCGAACCTTGATTTCGGCCGCCTGGAGGTAGTCGCGGGCGTCGTACAGGTTCCTGACTTCACCTTCGAGGTCCGCAGCGGTCGGCATCACGGTGAGCGACGTCGCCGGTGTCCCATTCGCCATCGTCGTTCTCCCTTCCTCCGTCTGGCGCAGTCACAGCCCCTTGCGCCGCCAGAAAATCTCCCATTCGCCCAGCATGACGCCGACGTCGTAGCCGGCCCCGAGGAGCGTAGTGGTCGCCCATGCCTGCAGAGTGGGGTCGCTCAGGCTGCCGGCCGGCGGGCGGACGGTCCACAGCTGCTCGTCAGAGGTTTTGCCGGCGAGCAGCGTCCGCCAGCGTTTCCAGTCCGCGCGGTGGATGCAGCGCCGTATCGCCGACGTGAAGCGAACGAGGTTACGGGGCCGGCTGCACTCGTACGCCGCGTCCTCGCGGCTGCGCACGAACGCCCACGGTCCGACGTAGCGTTCGGGAACGGTTCGCCGGACGCGCGACACGGGTTCGTCCGCTGGTGGGCGTTCGTCACGGGGCACCGACGCGGTCGGGGGGCCGGCCGCGTTCTTCCCTGGTGCTCCCTCCAGACCGGCCGTCGGATCCGACACGATCTGGAGCCGGACCAGTCGGTCGCCAGGCGCGAACCACGAGCCGGGCGTCGTCGCGGCAAGAGCGCGCCGGGATGGCGCGATCCGAAGCTCGAGCCGTGCCGCGACATCGCTGGTCAGCGGCAGGAGATCCGCATCCGGCGTGGGTAGCGTCGCCCGCCAGGCCGCCACCTCAATCGGACGCGTCACCTCGTACACCTGCACGGTCACCGCCAGGCGGTGCCCGTCGCGCAGCCTCGTCGGATACTTGATCTGCTTGCCGAGCACGTCGCGAAAGCGACCCCAGACGATCAGCCGCCGTTCGCCGGGCTCGGGCCACAAGGTGCGGTGGGCGGCCGCGGCCGGCGATTCAGCCGCCGGCGCCCCTTCAGTGTCGGCGAGGAGTTCGCCGTCGATGACGGCAGACGGGGCCGGCGACTGCGCGGCGCCGGCCGGCGGAGGGAATCCGTTCACCGGCCAGACGCGGTCTCCGACCTTCCGGTAGCACCGGCCGGCCTCGTCGCGCAGCAGACTGCCCGGAGCGGCGTGCGCCGCCGACGCGTAGACGACGCGCGGGTGAAGGACGTTGGGGACCTGCATCAGCACGGCGGTCCGCGGACGGCGTTCGATGATGAATGCGGCATTCATGAGGAGCCACCTTGGATTGTGCGTGTCACTTCGCGACGTGGATGTGATCGTGGTGGGCTCGAAGCAGCCCGTCGCTGATGTGCTTCCACGGGCCTTCGCTTCGCGTCCAGGGTCCGAACAGCTGAATCGGATACCCGTACGGTTGAGACCAGCGTCCGTACGTCTTCAAGGCCATATACAGCCGCCATCCGAGATTCGTCCGGCGTTCCGACGTGACGATCGCCGCACGCGCCGCGCCGCGCGCTCGCGCGGCACGCCTCCGGGCGTCATCCCACCGTGCCTTCCAGCGATCGAGCGCGGCGCCGCCGACGTCGTAGATGTCCGCCGCCCGGCCGGCGCGGTGATGGCCGACGATGCCGGGGGCGAAACCCACGAGCACCGGCAGCCGCGCCGAGAACCCCGCGTCGGTCGCGAATCGATCGAGCACCCGCCCCAGCTCGCACGCCAGCGCGGGCGTGACCAGCGCATGCGACGGCGGCGAAGACACGCGATAGGCCGCGCCGTCCGGCACCGGTATGAGACGTCGCGCAGACGCTACGCGCGGCGCACGGCGCCCCACGGTGCGCTCTTCACCCGATCCACGTCACCGTGGAGCACGTTGTACCAGTAGCGGCCCGCGAGCCGTCCCCCGACGTACTCCACGGCCGGGTCCGGTCCAGGGGGCACTCCTCGCACGACGAACTCGAGGCGCGCGCCTTCGTCGAGCCGGATCTTCACCTCGAAGACGTCGCCGCCCCAGGCATTCAGCACGAACTCGAACCCCGTGTAAGGCGCCAGGGGGCGTCCGTCGGTCCGAACCGACCATTCGAGCCCGGGCGTGCGAACTCCCGGCTGCGGGCCGTCCGCCAGCCCCACGAACTGCTGGAAGCGCTGCAGGACTCCGCAGTATCTCGCCGGCAGATCGAAGCGCGCGAGGACGAGCGTCTGACCGACCGCGGGCGGCGCTTCCACCCTCGAGACGTCGAAGATCTCCGCGTCGAGCGGGATCCCGCACACGGGACAATCGAGGGCGTCGCTGGCTGCGCGAGTCATGGCTCCTTCCTCATCCCCGCCGCCGCCGGGCCGAACGCAGCAGCCGGCCCGTCGGCGTGCCCTCGGAGCCCAGCACCTTGTATCCGTGCAGCGCGATGAACACCGTTCCACGCGCGCGCGAGACCTCTATCACGTCGACACGGATCGTCGTCCGCGGCGCGAAGCGGATCGGCTGGGCGAAGTACCGGAACGGCCGGTCGCCGTTCGCGATGCCGAGCCCGGCGGTGTTGAGGATTGGCTCGCTCTGGAATTCGCGGCCCGAGCCTTCGTCGACGATCGCGTAGCGGAATTGCAGCTGGTCGGCGGCGGCCGGCGAGACCGCCTCGAAGAGCCGGTCGGTCAACGCAGTCGGCACCGGGCTCTTCGACTGCAGCGACGTCAGCACCGATTCGGCGATGTCGGGATTCAGCCGGAATCCCGCCTCGAGCGCCGCGTCGTCGCGAACGTCGGGCCTGCGGTCGAGGGGGATCCGCTGCAGGGCCTGCGCGAACCCGAAGAGCACCGGCTCGAGCACCTCGCGCGGGTCGATCGAAGAAATGAGGGGAACCACGATCCCGCCGGGAGGCCGCGCGGGGCCGAACTCGATGCGATCCAGCGCCGGCACGAAGCCATAACCGATCGACACCGCCACGAACGGCGATTCCACGCTGACGGTGACGCTCTTCCGGACGAGCCGCTCGGGGACGCCTCTCAGCTCGAAGTCGAGGCTGTAATCGAACGGGATCGTCCGGTGCGTGCCGGACTCGGCGGCGACGCGCGGCTGGAGCGGCGGCATCATCGGAGCCCCCGTGCCGGCGCACCGGTGACCTTGTAGCCCTGCAGGACGAAGTACAGCCGGCCACGTCCGAAGCGTTCCTCGACCGTGACGCGAATCGTCGACCGCGGGAGGAACTGCATGGGCCTCACGAGCGCCTTGAACGGACGATCGCCGCTGGCGTCCCCGAGTCCCGCCACGTTGTGAATCGGCCGGTTCTGCAGATCCCGCCCGGTTCCGCCGTCGAAGATCGAGTAGAGAAACGAGACCTGCTCGGGACGGTTGAGCCGTTCGAACATCCTGTCGGCGAGATCGCGTGGAACGGAAGCCAGCGCGCCACCGGTGGAGAACGCAAAGCGCGCAAAGCCGGACCGCAGACGGATACCGTCCCGCAGCGCATCGGGTGGAAACGCGCGGAGCGCCAGCGTATCCAGGTTCACGGGGTTGCTGCCCGGCAGGCCAATCTGGACGTCCGTCGGTTCGGGCTCCAGCCCGTAGCCGATGGCCGTGGCGACGAACCGGTTGTCGGTATGCACGGCGATCTCTTCGCTGACGAGATTGCCCGCGCGGCCCGTCAACTCGAGCGAGGCGACGTAGTCGAACGGAACCGCCGACTCGCCCGTCACGGTGGGCTGGGACGGCGAGAGCGATCGGACGAACGCCTCCGAACATCCCGATGTCGTGTAGATGCGATAGCCGTGCAGGACGATGAACAGCGTGCTCCCCGGGAGGACCAGCGACTGCTCGCTGACCTGCAGGCGGACGGTCGTGCGCGGCAGAAAGGTCATGGGCCGCGCGAGCGGCCGGAACGGTCGCTTGCCGTCGCTGCGCCCGAGCGACGCCAGGCTGTGCATCGGCTCGTCCTGCAGCTCGCGGCCGCTGGCGGTGTCGACGATGTTGAGGAAGAACGAGAAGTCCTCGGGCCGCACGACGCGCTCGAGCAGCCGCGGCGCGAACGAGAGCGGCAGCGCGTTGCTCGAGAACGTCAGCGGCGGCACCGGGCCAACCGTGCCGGGCGCCGGCACAGTGAACACGACCGGCTCCATGGCTGGCGCGACGCGGAAGCCGGTGATCAGCGCGTCGGGAGGCAGCAGGCCGAGCTCGATATGGGCGGCCGGCACGAACGTCCCCGGCGTCACCGGCGGGGGTGGTTGGGGAACGGTCAGCGGGAGTGGACGGCCGCGGCGCTCGTCGAGGCCGTAGCTGATCGCCATCGCGACGAACATGGCGTCCGGGCTGACCGTGATCACGTCCTGGTGCACTTCGCCCGGACGCCCCGACAGCTCGAACACGGCGGCGTAGTCGTAGCCGGTGACGAGCTCCGCCGGGGCGTGCGCCGCCGGCCAGGCTCCAGCCGGCGTCCTGTCCGGTGATGCGGCGCTTCGGATCATGGTCCCTCGCGTTCTCGTGACGCTCGTGTGGCGCCTACTGCACGTCGCGCGTCAGGTAACCGTCGAGAACGACCCAGATGAAGAGCGGACCGTAGAGCCGCTGCAGGTCGCGGAGGACGTCCGGCTCGGGCACCTCGATCTCGACGCGGAAGTTCTGGTTGCGATCGATGAAGATCGGCTCCGCGAAGCGGAAGGTCGCGAGGGGCGACGGCTCGCCGTGGGTCGCAAACCGGTTCGACTGGGTCACGGTTCCGGTGCCCGACGGGAAGAACCACGTCGGCATCTGGATCATGATCTTCTCGCCGACGTACAGCGTGGTCACGGTGTTGAAGATCAGGAAGCTGATGAGCGCAGCCATCCCGTCGCCGTTGAGCGACCGGAGCTGCACTCCGGGCGGCGACGCGCGTTCGTTGAGGATCGCTTCGTCGAGCGCGTCGATGCCGAAAACGAGCTCGCCTCCGCCCGGCGCGTTGTTGCCCGGATAGAAGATCTCGGGATCATCGACGGCGCGCCTCGCTTCACCGTCGTCGCTCTCGAACGCCTCGGTGTAGAGGTCGACGAGCGTGCCGGCGGCCACGGCGACGTCCACTTCGTCGGGATCGCCGGTCCCGCCGCCTTCGACTGGCACCGCCGAGATGAAAACCCGTCCGTTGCGCCCCTCGGTCTCGTACGGAAAGCGCGGATTGAGATCGCTGATCACGACGCGCATCGCCCGCGCCTCGAAGGTGTTGTAGTGAGGCAGCAGCGACGCCGATTGAAGGTTGGTCTCGAGCTTCGTCTTCTGCTGCACGTTGACGAAGAACTTGAGCGTGGGCGTACTCTCGACCTCGCGGAGCTGTTGCTCCGGCTCCACGATGAGCGCATCGTACAGCGGCATGTGCACGCGCTCCTTGACGCCTTGAACTACGGCCATGTTGTCCTCCTGCGCATCGAGCGGTCGTCAGGCCTCGCGACTCTCACCAGAGCGGCTTGAACGTATCGGGCACCGGCGGCGGCGCACCCGGCTGCGGCGTAAACGATCCGCACGTCGGCCCGACGCGGGCCGGCGGGACGTACGCGCCCAGCTCGTCGGGGTCCCCGATCACGCTACCGACGATCGGGCAGACGGCGTTGCCCGGCGCCGGATGCATCTCGCGCATGTACGCGCCCAGCTCCGGGTCGGCCTCCGCGTAATACGTCGACGGGTCTTCGTCCATCGTGATGGTGTCGGCCTGTCCCCATCCGACCATCTCGGGCTCGCCGTAGCCGTACGGATCCACCTCGCCGTAGGTGTAGGGGTCCTCGCCGTAGACGCCGTACTCGGCCAGCTCCGGCGCGACGTACTCGGGCGGCATGGCCTCGCCGTAGCCGTAGAAGGCCGGATCGATCTGCCCGTATCCGTCGCCCGGATCCACCTCGTTGTAGCCGTACAGCGCCGGATCGATCTGCCCGTACCCATACAGGCCCGGATCCGGGTACTGGGCGTAGCCGTAGTACCCGAGCGCGTCGGGATACTCGGCGTAGCCGGCGTACGGATCCACGTATCCGCCGTAGCCGTAGTACATCGGTGCGTCCGCGTAATAGCCGTACATCGCTCGCTCCCCTTCTCCATCCGGCTCACCCGGATTGACGATGAGCACTTCGTCGAACCGATTCATCCTTCAATGCCTCGCGGCGTGACGCGATACCGCCCGCCGACGATGTAGAGCTGCCGCCCGCGGACGTCGCACGTGAGCCGCGGCGGCCGCTCGAGAAAGTGGATGTAGCTTCGAGGCCGCCCCCGCCGCCACTTGTCAGAGCGGTAGATGAGCGCTCGCAGCTCGCCGAGATCGACCAGCACGGGCGGCACGATCCGCGGGCTGCGGCACCGCCGCACCGAGAACGGCGGATAGCGGTGCACACGACCGAACAGCCGTGCGGCCGTCTGCAGCGCGCGATCGATGGAGTCGCGTCGACACCTGCACACGTCGCCCTACCAGCGGCGCCGCCGGACGACGCGCCGCGCCGGAGCGGCTGTCGTAACGGCGACGGCCGGCGCAGGAGTCACGGCAGGTGGCGGCGTGTTTGCCGCGAAGATCGGCACGAGTCCCGGCTCGCCCGGCCACAGTCCGCAGCGCAGGTAGACGCGCCGTGGACGCAGTCCCGCGTACGGCGCGGGCGGCCGTGTCCACCCGGCCGGAACGGGTAGCGGACCCATGGGCGGCGGCGGATATCCCGGGCGTGCAGCGAGGCTGCCGACGAGCCCCGCGGCGAGGGGGGCCGCGGCGCCAGCGACGGCGGGCAGCGCCTGGCGGACGAATCCGGCAGCCGGCCCAGCCGCCGCGCCCGCCACGGCCGGCAGCGCGGACCTGATGAGGTTCGATGCGGCCGGCGCGATCGCCCTCGCGACGCCGGGCAGAATCTTGCCGAGCGCGGGCGCCAGCGCGGGGAGCGCCGCCGCGATCGCCGGAAACAATCCGACGGGGCTGCCGAGGTTGTCGTAGACCTCGTCGTACTCGTACAGCTGCGGGTCGGGCACTTCGTGGAGATAACCGGTCAAGCCGTCCTGGACGAGCATCGCAAGCCCTCCTCTTCGACGTCACACACGCGTTTCCAGACCGCCGGCGGCGCCCATCCCATCGGGTGCGGCATCGTCGCGTCGAGCGCGATCCAGCGCGGACCCACCTTCGCTTCGAGAT
>DASPFV010000190.1:0-24513 GCA_035620975.1 Vicinamibacterales bacterium | reverse complement strand
CAGCGTCTGCGTGTAGATGCCCGAGAGCACGACCACGGTGTCGCGCGCGGCCGGAACCGTGCCCATCCTGTGGAGGACGCCCGCGCCGAGCAGGTAGAAGGCGACCGTCGCCATTGTATAAATGAAGAGGGAGCACGTGATGTCCAGGTGCATCACGCGGATCCACCCGCGGGCGCGACGCAACCACGCGGCCGATCCGTCCCGCGGTCCGACGAAACGAGCGTATCCCTTCTCGATGCACCAATAGGGGTACATCACCAGCTCTGTGGCGCCCACGCCGGTGATTCCGAAGACGGCCATGGCCGTTGCCAGTCCAGCCGGCGGAAGCCGGAAGCTCAGGCCCGAGCCGAGCGCGTCGAGCGAAGCCGCCCCTGGCCGTCGGAGGAGGACGACCGCCGCGCAAACCGTGAGAACCGTGAAGAGCCCGACCTTCACGATGGCAAACCGCTCGATGCGCCGGTAGCCACCCCCAAGGAGCACGACCAGGGTGATCACGAGGCAGACGCCCACCCAGGCGTTGACGGTCACCGTCGGCACGAGCAGGTTCAGAACCTGAGCGACGCCGCCGTACATGCCTCCCACCTGCAGGAGGGTCAGCAGGACGGTGATTCCCCAGGCCCACACCAGCCAGCTTACGCCGAGCCGTGGGCCGGGCAGCCGGTTGAAGCCCTCGAGCCCGGTCTGGCCCGTGGCGATGGTGAAGCGGCCGATTTCCCCCTGGACGACCGGCTTGATCGCACAGCTCAGGAGGATGATCCAGAGCGCCACGAAGCCGACCTGGGCGCCGAGCGTGGTCGTCGCAATCAGTTCGCCGGAGCCGACGATCGACGCCGCCAGCACCATTCCTGGGCCGATACGGCGGAGGGCCGTCGCCAGAGTAGGCGGCGGGGCCTCGACCGCGTCCTGACTCAGCGTGTAGGGGTCGATCGCTGCAGCCGTCGGGAGACTCGTCAGGGGCTGCGAGGATGGGAGGCTCACTGCCGCGTCACGATAACAGGCCCGAGGCCGACTGCCAAGGCCCGCCCGGCGGCCGGATGGCGGGGGTCAGGTCTTGCATTGACGTACTGAGGACCCGTCCAAACCGCACTCGTACGTCAATGCAAGACCTGACCCCAGCGTCCCCCAGGGTCCATCAGTCGAACGGCGTTCCCACGTAGTTCTCCGCGAGGCTCGTCATGGCGGCGGCCGAGCTGATCACGTAGTCGAGCTCCGCGAGCTGGCGGCGGTAGTCGAAGGCCGTGTCGCTCTCAGCTCGATGCAGCATCGACGTCATCCACCAGGAGAACCGCTGAGCGCGCCAGGTGCGGCGCAACCCTCTCTCGGAGTAACGCTCGAGCGCCCCCTCGTCCGTCGAGCGATAGAACGCCTCGAGCGCCTGCGCCAGCCGGCAGACGTCCGCCATCGCCAGATTGAGCCCCTTCGCCCCGGTGGGCGGCACGATGTGCGCGGCGTCGCCGGCCAGATAGAGGCGCCCGAATCGCATCGGCTCGGCGACGAAACTGCGCATGGGCGTGATCCCCTTCTGGACGATCTCCCCCTCGGTGGGTCGCCATCCGTCGTCGGTTCCGAGGCGGAGCCGGAGCTCCGACCAGATGCGCTCGTCCGGCCAGTCTTCGACGTTCTCGTCCGGCGGACACTGGAGATAGAGGCGAGTGATCGAATGCGAACGCATGCTGAAGAGGGCGAACCCCCTCTCGTGCAGGCTGTACACCAGCTCGTCGGAAGACGGTGCGGCGTGCGCAAGGATTCCGAGCCACGCGAACGGGTAGCTGCGTTCGTACGTCCGAAGGGCGGCTGCAGGAATGGACGGCCGGCAGATGCCGTGGAAACCGTCGCAGCCGGCGATGAAGTCACACTTCAATTCGTGCGCGGCTCCGGCGTGGTGGTAACGGAGTATCGGCCGTCTGGTCTCGAACTGTTCGAGACGGACGTCGTCCACCTCGAAGAGAAGCGGCCTCCCTGTGACGACCCGGGCGGCGATGAGGTCCTTCACGACTTCGTTCTGGCCGTAAATCGTGATCGCCCGACCATCGGTCAGACCGGCCATGTCGATCCGGTGCCGCGCGCCGTCGAAGGCCAGGTAGATGCCCTCGTGCCGCATGCCTTGCTGCTCGAGGCGATCGCCCACGCCGGATTCAGTCATCAGGTCGACCGTGCCCTGTTCCAGCACCCCGGCGCGGACGCGCTCGATGACGTACTCCTGCGTGCGATTCTCGAGGATGACGGAATCGATGCCGGCCAGGTGCAGCAGCTGGCCCAGCATAAGGCCGGCGGGACCCGCGCCGACGATGCCGATCTGGGTGCGTGAGGAATCCATCAGCGGGAGCGTGCCTGTGTCTCCCGCGGCAGCGCGAACGCCACGTACACGCTCCCGGATGGCTCCTTGGGCCGACCCTTGCCGCCGCCGGCGGCAATGACCACGAACTGCCGGCCGCCGATCTCGAACGTGGCGGGTGTGGCGTTGCCCGAGAACGGCAGCGTCGTCTCCCAGAGCAACTCGCCCGTGGCCTTGTCGAAGGCGCGGAACTTCCGATCGAAGTTCGTGGCGCCGATGAAGACCAGCCCGCCTGCCGTGACGATGGGCCCCCCGTAGTTCTCCGTGCCCGTGTTCCTCTGGCCGCGTGCCGCCAGCTCCGGATACTCGCCGAGCGGGATCCGCCAGGCATAATCACCGGTTTCGAGATTGATCGCGTTCAAGGTCCCCCAGGGCGGAACGACCGCGGGGTAGCCATCGGGATCGAGGAACTTGCGGTAGCCCGTGAATCGATACTTCGAACGGGGCGCGACCGAGGGCGAGACCTCCGCGTCCTTCCCGGTCAGCAGGTATCCGACGATCGCGTTCACAGCCTCCTGCGACAGATCCGGCAGGCCCGCCATCCGTCCGGCGCCTTTGCGGATCACGCCGCCGATCTCCCCCCGCGTCAGGCGCTCGCCGATGCCGACGAGCGACGGCATCTGCGGAGGCGTGCCCTTCAGGTCGTCGCGATGGCAGGCGGCGCAGTGCTGCCGGTAGAGGCCGCGGCCAGACGCCGGATCCTCGGCCGGCGCGAGGCCACCCGTCCACGGGAGGTCGTTCGCGTTCACGTAGTAAATGCCCGTTTCCGGGTCGTATGCCGAGCCGCCCCACTCCGCGCCCCCGTCGAAGCCCGGGAAAATCACCGTCTGCTGCCCGAGGGCAAACGGCAGGAACTGGCCGCCGTTGCGAAACGTCGCAAGCTGCTCCTCAGCCCACCTGCGCGCCTCCGGCATTCGATTCGTCAGAAGATCGGGCGTCAGCAGTTGCCGTGAAAAGGGCTCGGGCCGGAGTGGGATCGGCTGGGTGGCGGCCGTGACCTCGCCCGGCACGTCGCTCGCCGGGAACGGCCGGTGCTCGATGGGAAAGAGCGGCTCGCCGGTCGCCCGGTCGAACACGAACAGGAATCCCTGCTTCGTGGGCTGTACGACTGCATCAATCGAGCGGCCGTCGCGCCTGATGGTGACCAGGCTGGGCGGGGAAGGGGGATCCCGGTCCCAGATGTCGTGCTTCACCAACTGGTAGTGCCAGATGCGCTTGCCGGTTGCCGCGTCCAGCGCGATGAGCGAGTTGGCGTAGAGGTTGTCGCCGATCCTGTCGCCGCCGTAGAAATCCGCGGCGGCCGAGCCAGTCGGCACGTAGACGATCCCGCGGGCTTCGTCCAATGCCATACCCGGCCAGTTGTTCGCGCCGCCGTTCCACGTCCAGGAGTCCTTGGACCAGGTCTCGTGACCGGCTTCCCCCGGATGCGGGATCGTACGGAAGATCCAGCGCAGCCTGCCGCTGCGGGCGTCGTAGGCGCGCACGTGTCCCGGTGAAGACGGCAGTCCTTCGCCCACGCGTCCGCCCAGGATGAGGAGATCGCGGAAGACGACGCCTGGTGACGTGAGCCGCACCGACTGTGTGGCCGGATCGCGATCGAGATCCCGCCGCAGATCGATCCGCCCGGTTTCGCCGAAACCGTCCACGGGCTTTCCGGTCTTCGCATCGAGGGCGTACAGAAAGTGGTCGACCGCCGCATATACGCGGCGGTCTCCGCCATCGGCCCAGAACATCAAGCCCCGGTTGGCGCCCTGCGACTTGATGCCGCTGTCGAAGGTCCAGAGGAGCGCGCCCGTGTCGGCGCGGAGTGCGAAAGCCTTGTGGGAGGGCGTGTTCCCGAACAGGATGCCGTCGACGACGATTGGTTGCGTCTGAAGTCCCCCCGACTCGCCCGGATCGTAGCGCCAGGCCTCGACGAGATCCCCCACGGTGGTGCGATTGATCTGGGTCAGCCTCGAGTAGCGGATCTGTTCCGGGCTCCCGCCGTAGGCGGTCCACTGACGATATCCCGGGGAGTCGGCGCGTTGTGCCGCGTGCACGAACGGCAGGATGGCGGCGACGCACGTGATCAGGAACGGCTTCATCGAGGGGATAATACTGCCGAACATGGCCCAGATGTTGTCGTTGGGTGAAGCCGTCGCCGGCTTCGTGAAGCCGGGCGATCGGGTAGCGCTCGAGGGCTTCACGCATCTCATCCCCTTTGCTGCCGGCCACGAGATCATCCGGCAGGGCATCCGCGACCTGACGCTGATCCGGATGACGCCGGATCTGCTCTACGACCAGATGATCGGCAGCGGCTGTGCGCGGAAGCTGATCTTCTCCTGGGGCGGCAACCCGGGTGTCGGGTCCCTGCACCGTCTGCGGGACGCCGTGGAGCGGGGCTGGCCGCACCCGCTCGAGATCGAGGAACACAGCCACAGCGCGATGGCGCATGCCTACGCGGCGGGGGCAGCGGACCTGCCGTGCGCCATCTTCCGAGGCTATCGCGGTTCCGATCTGCCGACCGTGAACCCCGACATCCGGAGCGTGCGCTGCCCGTTCACCGGAGAGGAGCTGGCGGCGGTACCGGCACTGCGCCCGGACGTGGCCATCGTGCACGCGCAGCGGGCCGACCGCGCCGGCAACGTGCTCGTCGAGGGCATCATCGGCGTCCAGAAGGAGGCCGTGCTCGCCGCGCGGCGGTCCATCGTAACGGTGGAGGAGATCGTGGATCGGCTCGATACCGGTCCCAACGCGGCGATTCTGCCGGCCTGGGTCGTCGGAGCGGTAGTCGCGGTGCCGGGCGGGGCCCACCCCTCTTACGCCCACGGGTACTACGCTCGCGACAACGCGTTCTACGTGGCGTGGGACGCGATCAGCCGGGATCGCGGGTCGTTTCAGGCCTGGATGGACACGCACGTCCACGCCGCCGGCCCGGAGCAGTTTGCGCAGCGTGCGCTGGCTGGTGGTAGCCGATGACCGACGAGCAGTACACATCCGCCGAGATGATGACGGTGGCTGCGGCGAGGGCGCTCGGGGACGATGACATCTGCTTCGTCGGCATAGGCCTGCCCTCGGCCGCCTGTAACCTCGCCCGGCTGACGCACGCTCCGCGGCTCAAGCTGGTGTACGAATCGGGGACGATCGAGACGAAGCCAGCCGTGCTGCCACTGTCGATCGGCGACGGCGAGCTGTGCGAGACGGCGCTCACCACGGTGTCCGTGCCGGAGATGTTCCAGTACTGGCTTCAGGGTGGGCGGATCTCGGTAGGGTTTCTGGGGGGCGCGCAGGTCGATCGCTTCGGCAATTTGAACAGCACCGTCATCGGCAGCTACGCTCACCCGAAGGTGCGGCTCCCAGGCAGCGGCGGAGCGACCGAGATTGCGACCGGGTGCGGCCGGATCTACATCGTCATGCGTCAGAACGCGCGCGCGTTCGTGCAGAAGCTCGATTTCATGACGTCTCTGGGTCACGGGGCCACCGGCCGCGAACGCCGCCAGCTGGGGGTTCCGACCGACGGCCCCGTGCTCATCGTGACGGATCTTTGTATGATGAAGCCGGATCCGGAAACGAAGGAATTCGAGGTCGCGAGCCTGCATCCGGGCGTGACCAGGGCGACTGTGGAGGGGCGTACCGGCTGGTCGATCCGCTTCGCCGACCGCGTCGAGGAAACCCCGCCGCCGACTCCCCATGAGCTCGAGGTCTTGCGGGACCTGAATGCCCGAACGGCCCGCGCCCACGGCTCGACGGCGGTCGAGTAGCTATCACGGAGGAAGTCTCAGTGAGCAGTCACACGGGCGGGGTGGCGGCACCCACGGGAATGGTCGTCCACGGAGCGCGGAGCCAGCCGCCGCTGCTCTATCCACCGTATACGTCGACCATCAGACGCGCTCCATCAAGGCCGCTCATCAGGATCCCGGAGACGTTCCGCGACCTCTCCGCGCCGCTGTATGGCTCCCTGCCGATCGGCGACGCCGATCATGATCTGACGCGACAACATGCGGGCGAGCCGCTCGGCGAGCGGATCATCGTTGCAGGGCAGGTTCTGGACGAGGACGGCCGGCCCGTCCCAAATACGCTGATCGAGATCTGGCAGGCGAACGCCGCCGGGCGCTACGTTCACGCCAAGGACGATCACCCCGCGCCGCTGGATCCGAACTTCACCGGGGCGGGCCGGATCGTGACCGACCGTGAAGGCCGCTATCGCTTCACTACGATCAAGCCCGGCGCGTATCCCTGGCGCAACCATCACAACGCCTGGCGTCCGGCTCACATCCACTTCTCGATCTTCGGCACCTCGTTCGCGTCCCGACTCGTGACGCAGATGTACTTCCCCGGCGATCCGCTGTTCCCGCAGGATCCGATCATGCAGTCGATCCCCGACGAGGCCGCGAGGCAGCGGCTCGTCTCGGTGTTCGACTTCGATCTGACCGAGCCGATCTGGGCGCTCGGCTATCGGTTCGACATCGTCCTCCGCGGCCGGGCGTCGACGCCGTTCGAGGAGCGCACGTGACCGTGCCGGAGAGGCCCCTGGTCGCCACCGGGTCCCAGACGGTGGGTCCGTTCTTCCATTTCGGGCTCACGACGAACGCCCCTCTGGGGTCCCTCGTGCGGCAGGATACGCCGGGTGAGCGCATCCGGCTGCAGGTCCGCGTCCTCGACGGGGATGGAGCGCCCGTGCCGGACGCCATGGTGGAGCTGTACCAGGCGGACGCTTCGGGTGCCTATCCTCCGCCTGGCGGTTTGCTGCCGGATGGCTTTGGCGGTTTCGGCCGGCTGCCGACGGGTGAAGACGGGACCTGCGTGTTCGAAACGATTCGGCCGGGGCGTGTCCCGGACCCGCGCGGCGGTCTGCAGGCGGCTCACATCAACGTCTGTCTGTTCATGCGGGGCCTGCTCCGCCACATCTACACGCGAATCTATTTCGCCGGCGACCCGGCGCTGGCGGAGGATGCTGTCCTGGCGCTCGTGCCCGAGGATCGCCGGCCGACCCTGACGGCAAAACGAGCCGAGGCCTCTGGATCCTGGCTGTTCGACATCCGGCTGCAGGGCAGCCACGAAACAGTATTCTTGGACCTCTGAGGGTGGGGTCAGGTCTTGCACTGCAACATCCGTACGTTATTGCAAGACCTGACCCCAGTAAGCGCGCCTGGCGCGCGGACGTATTACAATCGCGGCGGGCTGTAATCGATTTCAGCAGGCACGGTGGGGACGTGTGGCGGCACCGTTCTGACCGAGGTGGCGTCACGGCTCTCCAAAATGTCGAGGACGATAGCTCCGGTTTCCGGGCGGAGCCCAGGCTCAGGAGGACTTATGCGACGAACAGGTTCAGCAGCGGCGTGGACGACGGCCGTCTGCGCAGCCGTGCTGCTGGCGGCTCCGCTGATGGGAACGCAGGGCCAGCCGGCCGGCCGGGGTGGCGGCGGCGGCGGACGCGGCGGCGTGGCGCCGGGCCTGTTCACCGCGACCGACGCCAACAAGGACGGCGCGGTCACGCGCGAAGAGATGAAGGCCACCTTCGAGCGATGGTTCACGGAGTGGGACACGACCAAGGCAGGGGCGCTCAGCCAGGAGGAGCTGCTCAGCGGGTTGAACGCGGCACTCCCGCCGCAGCAGTTCGCCGGCGGTGCGTTCGGCGGCGGGCGGGGAGCGCAGAACCAGACACCGAACCCGTCGGATGTCCAGGCCATGATGGCGGCGTTGCCCGAGACGGCGCCCGCCAAGCCGAGACAGCCGCGGAAGGTACTCGTACTGGGTCGGGCCGCCGGGTTCGTGCACTCGTCGATTCCGCTGGCGGCGCGGACGGTCGAGGAGATGGGCAAGAAAACCGGCGCGTGGTCCACGACGATTACCTACGATGCGGCCGACATCAACGAGGCGAACCTGAAGCAGTACGACGCCATCTTCCTGGCCAGCACCACGGGGGCCTTCCTCGACGATCCGAACGATGCCGCGGCGACGGCCGCCCGCCGCAAGGCGCTGCTCGACTTCGTCCGGAATGGAAAGGGGCTGGCTGGCATCCACGCGGCGACCGACTCGTATCACCAGAACCGGCCGCTGCCCGAGGGCGAAGGCGGCCGGGCGGGCCGGGGCGGCGGACGCGGCGGACGTGGCGGCGCCGCCGCGCCGGTCGTGACGCAGTTGCTGGCACAGGGCGACAGGAACGCCGATCAGAGGCTGAGCCGCGAGGAGTTCACGGCTCTGGCCGAGGCGTGGTTCGACAAGATTGACACGACGAAGGCTGGCCGGGTCAGCCAGGCCGATTTTCCGCAGAGGTTCGCGGCCGTGCTGCCGCCGCCGTCGCCGCCGACGCTCGGTCCGACCGGGTTCCCGATCCAGCAGCCCGCGGCGCCGGAGCAGCGCGTCCCCGACCGCCAGACCGGCACGTGGCCGGAGTTCAACCAGATGATCGGCGGCTTCTTCAAGTTCCACTGGAACGACGGCCAGGAGATCTGGGTGAAGGTCGAGGAGCCCGATCATCCGCTCAACGCCGCCTTCAAGGGCAAGCCGCAGCTCAAGGTCATCGACGAGACGTACACGTTCGGGCGTGAGACCTACTCGCGCGAAAACCTGCGCGTCCTGACGAGCGTCGACTACGACAAGATGAGCGCGGAAGACAAGGCCAAGGAGCAGTATCCCCGCGACGACGGCGACTACGCCTTGAGCTGGATCCGGCGCGAGGGCAAGGGCCGCGTGTTCTACGAAGCTCACGGCCACAACGAGAAGGTCTACGCGATCCGGCCGATCCTCGAGCACGTGCTGGCCGGCATCCAGTACGTTCTGGGTGACCTCGAAGCCGACGCCACCCCGAGCAAGAAGCCCGGGACGCGGTAGCCGAACGCTCGCCGTCCGGGTCGGCATTCCGGGACCTTGAGCGGCCAACTGTCAGCCATCGGCGACTTGCGGAAACCAGCGTCTTTCGCCGCAAGCTGATGGCTGACCGTTGACCGCGCCTCCAGCCGACACTGATGCCCACACCCGTCGTCCTCGTCACGGAATCCGAGTTCCGCCGGGGCGAGTCCGTGTTCGCCTCGGCCGCTGATTTCACCTGCCTCGCCGCGCCGAGAGACGAGGATGCGCTCGTCCGCGCGATTCTCGCGCACGGCGCAAGCCACGCGATCGTGGGGTCCTTCATGTATCGCGAGGCGTTGTACACGGCCTTGTCGCGCGGTGCCGTGCTGGCTAGATACGGCGTCGGCCACGAGAACATCGACAAGGCCCGCGCGACGGCGCAGGGTCTGCTCTGCACCAACACACCAGGCGTGCTCGATCAGTCCGTCGCCGAGCTGACGCTGCTGTTCATCCTCGCCGCCGCGCGCCAGCTGCCCGAGCGGACCGGCGAGATGCGGGAAGGGCAGTGGCGCCCGGGCACGGGTGTGGAGCTGCAGGGAAAGACGGTAGCCCTCATCGGGACGGGGCCGATCGCCCGGGCGGTCGCGCGCGCCGCCACTGCGGGTTTCGGCATGCGCGCGATTGGCTGCGGCCGGGAGGCGCCTGCCGCGCCCTCGATTCCTCCGGGCGGCGATTTCGTGCGAACGACGCGGGACTTCGGCGAAGCCGTCGGGGAGGCCGATTTCGTGTCCCTGCACATCCCCGGGACGGCCGAGAACCTCCACTACGTGGATCGGAGGCGGCTCTCGCTGCTCCGACCGGACACCTGGCTGATCAATACGGCGAGGGGAGCGGTCGTGGACGAAGCGGCGATGTTCGAGGCGCTCGCCGAGCGACGCATCGCGGGCGCAGCGCTGGATGTCTTCGCGCGCGAGCCCTACGAGCCTGTCGAGCCCGCCCGGGACCTGCGCACGCTTCCCAACGTGATCCTCACGCCGCACATCGGCAGCAATACGGTCGAGGCGAACCGACGGATGGCCGAGCGCGCGCTGCGCAACGTCAGGCTGGGCGCAGCGCGCGACTATCCGGCGATGGATCTGCTGAATCCCGCGGTCGTCGCCCAGCTCTGACCGTCGCCAGGCGCGCCCCCGGAGACGAGCTGCGCGCCGCAGGCCGACAGTGAATTCACTTCTTTCCGGGCTGGTCGTACGCGCTCAACCGACGCAGCCAGATGTTCCTGAAGCGGACGGGGTTGCTGTGGTCCTGCAGCACGAGCGGCAGCTCCGGCTCGTGGGGGGCGTACTTCGCGACCGCACGCCAGACCATCGGGCCCATCACTTCCTTGCGATTGTGGAGCAGCACGCCGTTCCAGAAGACGGTGAAGAACGCTGGTGTCACCAGCTTGCCCCCTTCGAACCGCGGTGCCTCGAACACGATGTCGTAGGTCTGCCACTCGCCGGGCTTGCGTGCGGCGTTCGCGAGCGGCGGCCACTGGCCGTATAACGCGCCGGCCTGGCCGTCCGCGTACGTGACGTTGTTGTAGCTGTCCAGCACCTGCACTTCGTAGAGGCCCATCAGCAGTACGCCGCTGTTGCCGCGGCCCTGGCTGTTGCCTTCAACTTCGAGCGGGGCGGCCCACTCCACGTGGAGCTGCACGCTGCCGAAGCTCTCGCGGGTAGAGATGGATCCGGTCTTGGGCGCCACCTCGAAGTAGCCGTCTTTCACGGTCCACTTCGCGTCCGTCACCTGTCCCTTCTCGCGGTGGGCCCATTTCGAGAGATCCTTGCCGTCGAAGAGGACGACAGCATCAGACGGCGGCGCCCCAGGCGTGGCGCCGGGCGTCACGATCGGCGGATGCGGACGCGCGGGGTCGTGCACGAGCCACGGCTGATCCGGCAGCTTCGGCGTATCGGTGAACCCCAGGTCCCCCGGCTTCGCGCCCTGCGGCGATTGACCTGCGCCGGTCTTCACGCTCCAGCCGAGCGCAGCCGCGAGGACACACAAACAGGCCGTGAGACGCATCCTCCGTCGGAAGCCGGAAACGACGAGAATCGACGAGACGGCCGACTCGACGGGCGGCAAGGCCGGGGTCGAAGGCAGCGGTGTCATTACCGTCGCGTCCGACGGGTGTCGTGGCATGCGTGATCTGTGCTCCGTCATTGACATCTCTCTGCTCCTGCTGCTCACAACACGCCCGCCTTCTTCATCGCGGCGAGCGTCGTCTCGAGACCGAGGCGCGCGCCCTGCTCGGCCGGCATGTCCGGCGTCACGCGACCGAGCGGCTCCGGACTGATGCCGTCGGCATAGCCGATCTTCTTCAGCGCCTGGAAGAACGTCGTCAGATCGATGACCCCCTCGCCCGGCATGAGCCGCTGATTGTCGCGCACGTCCTCGGGCGGCTGTGCTTTTGCGTCCGAGACGTGCACGTGGAAGATGCGGGCGGTGCCCGCCTCGAGGATGTCGGCGGCGGTTGCGCCCGCGTGGTGCCAGTGCCACGCGTCGAGGACCATGCCCGCGTTCGGGCCGCACTCCTGCGTGAGTTCGAGCAGTTCGTCCATGCGCCAGATGAACTCGTGGGGCTGACGCGTGCGGAAGTGGAGGGGACCCAGGAACTCCAGGGCCAGGCGAATCTTCGAGCGGAGCAGGATCGCCGAGATCTCCGTCAGGCGATCCTTGACGAGCTTTCTGAGCTCCACCTTCGGCGTGGCGCTCGAAGGCGGCATCACGGCCATCATGCGTGGACAGCCGATCTCCGCGAGGAAAGCAGCAACTTCCGGGAGCTGGCCGAGCCCGTCGCGGTAGGCGGCTTCGTCTCCAGCGAAGCGTACCGGGAGCGAGGCGACCGTGGGCTTCACCTTCGCCTCGCCCAGCAGCGCGCGGGTTTCCTCAGCGCCGTGCCTTCTGGCAGCCTCCAGGTTCACGTCGACGCCGCCGTAGCCGACGCGTCCCGCCAGGCGGACGAACTCCGTCCACTCGATCTTCCCCGTGAGCGATCCGTTCAGCGACACGAAGGGCATCCGCGTCTGCGTCCGGCCCCGTGCGGCGAGCACACCCACGCCGGCGGCAAGCGTCTGAAAGACGAACGCTCTCCGGGAGAGCCGCTGGCTCACGGCTGCCCTCGTCCCCACGGTGCCGGCCTGGCCGAGCATTCGTCCCCTCCGCGGCGTCCCGACATGGACCGGTGCCCGGCTGCGCCGTGCCAGAATCCGCGTGTATCCGCGCTCATCTGCGTCCCGTCGAGAGAGACATCCGCGTTCATCCGCGTCCCGTCGAGAGAGAAACATCCGCGTTCATCCGCGGTCCGCGTCGTGCCGCCTTGCACACCAGCAGGACTATAGCGCAGAATGAGCGATGCCGAGGAGGCAGCCTATGCCAGTGGATCGACGCGACTTCATCAGGACTGCCGGTGCGGCCACCGCCGCGACCGCCCTCTCCTATACGCGGATTCTGGGTGCGAACGATCGGGTCCGCCTCGGGCTGATCGGATGCGGCTCCCGTGGCGTTGGAGACATGAACAATTTTCTGAAGCTCGAGGGCGTGGAAGCCGTCGCGCTCTGCGACGTCTACTCAGCACAGGTGGACGTCGCGCGCAAGTCGGCCCCCGCCGCCAAGACCTGCCGCCATCACCGCGAGCTGCTGGAGATGAAGGACGTCGACGCGGTGATTATCGCGGTGCCCGACCACTGGCACACCCCGATGACCATCGAGGCGTTGAATGCCGGCAAGGACGTGTACGTCGAGAAGCCGCTCACGCTCCGCGTCGAAGAGGGACCCGACATCGTCAAGGCCGCGCGCGTCAACAACCGCATCTGCCAGGTCGGCATGCAGCAGCGCTCCGGTGCGCACTACATCCAGGCGAAGCAGGAGTTCTTCGATAGCGGGAAGCTCGGCAAGATCACGCTCGTGCGGACGTGGTGGCACGGCAACACCTTCCACCTGAGGCGCGCCCCGGAGTCGCTGCGGACGAAACCGGCCGATCTCGACTGGGGCCGGTTTCTCGGCCCCGTGAGCTGGCGCGACTACGATCCGCAGCAGTACTACAACTGGCGTGCATACCTGGACTTCGGTGGCGGGCAGATCACGGATCTCTTCACCCACTGGATCGACGTCGTCCACATGTTCATGGGGCAGGACATCCCGATCGCCGCTGCGGCCTCGGGCGGCGTGTACAACTACAAGGACGGCCGGACCGCGCCCGATACGATCCACGTGCTGCTCGAGTACCCGAAGGAGTTCACCGCGACGTTCGAAGCGACGCTGGTGCCGAGTATCACGGGGGCCGCAATCGAGTTCTGCGGAACCGAGGGACGGCTGGTCATCTCGCGTGCCCGGTACGAGGTGTTCCAGCCGAACAACGGCACGCCCATCGCGTCGGTGCAGGCCACGGGCCACATGGATCGCGACCACATGCAGAACTTCCTGGAGTGCATGCGGTCGCGCAGGCTGCCGAACGGCGACGTCCTGATCGGCCACCGCTCAGCCCAGGCGTCGCACCTCGGGAACATTGCCTACCTGGAGAAGCGCCGGATCGCGTTCGATCCGGTTCGCGAGGTGGTGTTGCCCTCCTAGAGCCGGCACGAGGCCACTGGTTTCGGGTTCCGGCTGGACCCGGAACCCGGAACCAGGAACCTTGAACCTGAAGAATTCCTAAGTTTTGCCACCGTAATTACGAAAGTCAGGACTAAGCCGTTACCGGCTCCGCGAGGCAGCTGAACACCTCTTTGTAGAAGGCCGGGTGTTCCCGCCAGGTGGGGGACGAGACGAGCCGGCCGTCGCGCACCGTATCCCTGGCGACATACGTGCCGCCGCACGATTCGACCTCGAGCCGTACGTGCTCGTAGCACGTCACCTGCTTGCCCCTGACGAGGCCTGCCGCGGCCGCGAGCTGCACGCCGTGGCAGATGGTGAAGATCCATTTCCCGAGCACGTCGAATTCCCGCAGGATCGCCAGCACGCGGGGGTCGTTCCGGAGGTACTCGGGTGCACGCCCGCCGATGCACACGACCGCGTCGTAGTCGCGCACGACGACGTCGGCAAACGTGAGGTCGGACTCGATGGCGTAGCCGGGGCTCTCCTTGTAGGTGTCCCAGCCCGGCTCGAAATCGTGCATCACGAGGTGCAGCCGCCGCTTCGAGGGTGCCGCCACCCGCGTCTCGTACCCGGCCTCCTGGAAGCGGTGGACGGCGAACCACGTCTCGTACGCTTCCCCTCCGTCTCCTGTAACGATCAGGACGCGCTTGCTCACGGTGTCCTCCTTCATCAGTCGATGGTATTCACATACGCCTCCGCCCGAAGGCGGCAGCCACAAGCGGCCGGACAGGCTACCCGATCCCCGACGCCTGTGCCTCCCGACCATACGCCCGGGCGAGCAGCGAGACGGGATGCATCACGTCCAGGTGCGCCGCCCGCTCGCGCAGTCCGCGCGCAATCTGCAGCTGACAACCGGGGTTCGCCGTGGCCACGATGGCAGCGCCCGTCCTGCCGATGTTCTGCACCTTCCGCTCGAGCAGGGCCTCCGCCTGCGCCGGCTGCGTAATTGCGTATACGCCCGCACTGCCGCAGCACCAGGCCGACTCGGGGAGATCGACCAGCGACAGCCCTGGCACGAGCCCCAGCAACGCCCTGGGCTCGCGGACGACCTTCTGCCCGTGCGCGAGATGACACGAGTCGTGATAGGTCACGGTCACCGGCGCCTCGAATGGGGCGGCGTCCGGCGTCCGGCACCCCACGCCAATCAGCCATTCCTGGACGTCCCGCAGCTTCGAATCCCACAGACGCGCGCGCGCCGCGTACTCGGGATCGTCGGCGAGCAGCGGCCCGTATCGGCGCAGGTGCGACCCGCACCCGCCGGCGTTCGAGACGATCGCATCATAGCGATCGGGCGGCAGCAAGTCGATGAGGCGGCGGGCGAGATCCCGCGCGGCCCCGACTTCGCCGTTGTGGGCGTGCAGCGATCCGCAGCAGGGCTGCGCCGGCGGCGTGTCCACCTCGCACCCGTTGGCCAGGAGCACGTCGACCGTGTCGCGATTGACCTCCGGGAACACCAGATCCTGGATGCATCCCGTGAGAACTGCCACCCGGTACCGCGGCACGCCCTCGGGCCGCTCGTGCCGCGCGATGAGCGCGTCCGAGAATGCCGGCGCAATGCGCGGCGCCTGCGGCTCGAGCCGACGCAGGTCGGATGGAAGCAGACGATCCGCCCCCGTTCGCCGGACTGCCCGCTCCAGGCCGGTCCGCTGGTACAGCCGGAGGAGCCGCGCCGCCGCCCGCAGCGCGCGGGGCTGGCGGAAGAGCCAGCCGAGCGTCAGCCGGCGCCACAACCTGCGGCTCGCCCCCGTGCGGACACCGCTGGCTTCGATGTCGGCCCGTGCCGTCTCGAACAGCTCGGCGTAGTTCACGCCGGCAGGGCACGCTGTCTGGCAGGCCAGACACCCCAGGCAATAGCTCATCTCGTCGGCGAACGTGCTCGTGATCCCCAGCTCACCATCGGCAATCGCCCGCATCAGCGCGATCCGCCCGCGCGGGCTGTGGCGCTCGCGCAGTGTGGCATCGTAGGTCGGACACGTCGGCAGGCACATCCCGCAGTGCATGCATTGCT
Source organism: Vicinamibacterales bacterium (assembly GCA_035620975.1). Classification (GTDB taxonomy): domain Bacteria; phylum Acidobacteriota; class Vicinamibacteria; order Vicinamibacterales; family 2-12-FULL-66-21; genus DASPFV01. Next base: position 8,770 of record DASPFV010000190.1, on the reverse strand, counting down.
GGAGGACCGAGTAGTCGAGGGTGCGCAGGGACGTGTGGAGCGGGTTCAAGGTTCAGACAGATCAGTCAAAGATCTTACCGGGGTTCAGCAGGCCCTGTGGATCGAGCGCGGTCTTGACCTGTCGCATGAGGTCGAGGCCGGCGGTGCCGGCCTGCTGTCGGAGCCAGCTCTTCTTCGCGAGCCCTACGCCGTGCTCGCCGGTGATGGTGCCGCCAACCTCCAGCGCCCGGGTCATGATCGCGTCGAGCGCGCGGTGGACCCGCTCCATCTCGTCGGCGTCGCGTTCGTCCGTGAGGAACGTTGGATGCAGGTTGCCGTCCCCCATGTGCCCGAAGGTGCCGATCTGAAGGTTCAGCGCGGCGGCTGTTTCCGCGATGAACGAGACCATCCTTGCCAGCTCCGTCCGCGGAACGGTCACATCCTCGAGGATCGTCGTGGGCCGCCGTCGGGCGAGCGCCGAGAACGCGTTCCGCCTCGCCGACGCCAGCTGACCGGCCTCGGCATCGTCCCGGGCCGCGCGCACGTCGCGCGCGCGGTGCGCCCGCGCGATGGCCTCCATCTGCCTCGCTTCGTCCTCCACCGCAGCGGGGTGACCATCGGTTTCCATCAGGAGGACGGCCTCGCAGTCGGTCGGCAGGCCTACCCGCGCGTACTCCTCGACGCACGACGCGGTAGTGCGATCGAGGAATTCCAGCGTGCAGGGGATGATGCGTGCGGCCACGATCGCCGACACGGTCTCGGCGGCGTCCGCAATCGAATCGTACAGGGCGAGCATTGTCCGGCGCGCCGCCGGGCGGGGGACGAGCTTCAGCAGGACCTCGGTGATGATGCCGAGGGTCCCTTCCGATCCGACGAACAAATCCTTCAGAGAGTAGCCCGCCACGTCCTTCACACACTCGCTGCCGAGCCGGACGACGCGGCCGTCGGCGAGCACGACTTCGAGGCCCATCACGTAGTCGCGCGTGACGCCGTACTTGAGGCCGCGCAGGCCGCCCGAGTTCTCGGCCACGTTTCCGCCGATGGTGCTGATGCGCTGCGAGCCGGGGTCCGGCGGGTAAAAGAGGCCGTGGGCCGCGGCGGCTTCGTCGATGCGCTGCGTCACGGCCCCGGGCTGCGCACGAAGCGTGAGGTTGCGGGGGTCGACTCGGAGGATCGCGTTCATCCTGGCGAGGCACAACACCAGGCAGCCCGGAACCGGCACGCTGCCGCCGCTCAGGCCCGTCCCGGAGCCGCGCGTGACGATGGGGACCTTGTCGCGCGCCGCAAGCGTGACGCAGGCGGCCACCTGCGCGGTTGCCTCCGGGAACAGCACCGCACCGGGCCATGCTCTGAGGGTCGCCGTGCCGTCGAAGCTGTACGGCACGAGGTCTTCCTTCTCGCTGAGCACGGACTCAACCCCTACGATGCCGCGCAACGCGTCGAGCAAGGGCTCTGTGAGGGCCACTGGTCTTCGGGCTTCTGCCTCAGGGCCTGGGTTCCCCGTCCTCAATCCGCGACCACGCGCTGCCGCTGCTCGCCGAGGCCCGCGATGCCGAGCCGGATTTCATTGCCCGGTCGCAGGAACACCGGCGGCTTCTGTCCGAGACCGACGCCGGGCGGCGTGCCGGTGCTGATGATGTCGCCGGGATGCAGGCTCATGAACCGGCTCAGGTAGCTCACGAGGTAGGGCACGCCAAAGACCATCGTTCGCGTGGAGCCTTCCTGAAAGCGGCGGCCGTCCACCTCGAGCCACATGTCGAGGTGACTCCAGTCGGAAACCTCGTCGCGCGTGACCAGCCAGGGGCCGATCGGACCGAACGTGTCCGCGCTCTTGCCCTTGACCCACTGCCCGGTGCCTTCCAGCTGGAACGCCCGCTCGGACAGATCGTTGATCACGCAATAGCCCGCCACGTGGTCGAGGGCTTCGGCCTCCGTCACGTATTTCGCAGGCCGGCCGATCACGACTCCCAGCTCCACCTCCCAGTCGGTTTTCTGCGCCCCCCGCGGGATCGCCACGTCGTCGAACGGACCGCAGATGGAGGAGGTAGCCTTCATGAAGATGATGGGTTCGGCCGGCACCGCCATGCCCGACTCCGCGGCGTGGTCGGAGTAGTTCAACCCGACGCAGATGAACTTGCCGACCCGTCCGACGCAGGCACCGAGCCGCGGGCTGCTGTCGACCGCAGGCAGCGATCCGGGGTCCAGAGCCCTCAGACGGCCCAGGCCGTCGGGGAGCAGCGTGTCGCCGGCGATGTCGTCGACGACGCCGGAGAGATCGCGAATGATGCCGTTCGGATCCAGCAGACCGGGTTTCTCCTGTCCCGTCGCGCCATAACGAAGCAGTTTCATAGGTCTTCAGCCACCGGCTGTCACGTTCCGCCGTGTCTCGTTCGCGAACCAGAGCCCAGAGCCCAAAGCCAAGAGCCCACCTCAATACGTCGCCCTGCCACCCGTGATGTCGAAGACGGCGCCGGTCGAGAACGAGTTCTCCTCCGAGGCTAGCCATGCGGCCAGCGAGGCGATCTCCTCTACGGCGACGAAGCGCCCGCGCGGAATCTTCGAGAGCATGTAGTCGACGTGGGCCGGACTCATCTGCTCGAAGATCCGTGTCCGCGCTGCCGCCGGCGTGATGCAGTTCACCGCGATGTTCTCCGTCGCCAGCTCCTTGCCGAGCGATTTCGTCAAGGCGATAACCCCGGCCTTTGCCGCACTGTACGCCGACGCGTTCGGGTTCCCCTCCTTGCCGGCCACCGACGCGATCGCGACGATGCGGCCGTAGCCCTGCCGCCGCATGAGCGGCACGACCGAGCGACAGCAGTAAAAAACGCCGACCAGGTCGATTTCGATCACCTGTCGCCACTGATCGACCGGGTATTCCCACGTGGGATGGTTAGGCCCGGTGATACCGGCGTTGGCGATCAGGATGTCGATCCCGCCGAACGTCCGCGCCGTGTCGCTGGTCGCGCGCTCGACATCCTCGAACCTCGACACGTCGGCCGCCGCCACGTGGACCTCGCCGAGCCGTTTCAGCTCGTTCGCCGTGGTCGCCGCTGTCCGGCCATCGGCATCCCAGATGGACACGCGGGCACCCGAGGCGAGGAACCGCTCCGCAATCGCGCGTCCGATCCCCTGTGCGCCTCCCGTGATGACGGCGCGGCGGCCCTCCAGATCGAAACGGTGCATGCACTCAGTCAACCGCTCTCAGCTCGCATCCCGCTGCGCCGTTCGGGTCCTCCGGCTCGAGGGAAGATCTCGCGAATCAATGCGACTCACGCGGCACACCGTGCCCGCGACACCCTCGCAGAAAATCGAAATCCGCCCCGCGGCTCGCCTGTTCGACGTGCCGGACGTAGAGGTTCACGTACCCGCCGGCCATGGCCGGGGGCTCCGGCCGCCATGCAGCCCGCCGGGCCGCGAGCTCGGCCTCCGGCACGTCCAGGTGCAGCCGCCTTGCCTCGACGTCCAGTTCGATCCGGTCCCCGTCGCGCACGAGCGCCAGAGGGCCGCCCACGGCGGCTTCCGGGCACACGTGCAGGACAACCGTGCCGTAAGCGGTGCCGCTCATCCGCGCATCCGAGATGCGCACCATGTCCGTGATGCCCTGCTTCAGAATCGCAGGCGGCAGCCCCATGTTTCCGACCTCCGCCATCCCGGGGTAGCCGACCGGCCCGCAGTTCTTCATCACGAGCACCGAGTCCTTGTCGACTTCGAGCGAGGGGTCGACGACGCGTGTCTTGTAGTGCTCGATGTTCTCGAACACCACAGCACGGCCCCGGTGTCTGAGCAGATGTGGCGAGGCCGCGGACGGCTTCAGGACTGCTCCGTCCGGGGCGAGATTGCCGCGGAGCACGGCGATGCCGCCCTGCGCGACCACGGGTCGGCTGAACGGGCGGATGACCTCCTGGTTCCAGGTGGCGGCATCCTTGACGTTCTCCCAGACGGTCCGACCGTTGACGGTGATGGCGTCGCGATGCAGGAGCCCGTGCTCGCCGAGCGCCCGCATGACCGGCGGCACACCGCCAGCGTAGTAGAAATCCTCCATCAGGAAACGTCCGGACGGCATCAGGTCGACGAGCGTCGGCACATCCCGGCCCAGCCGATCCCAGTCGTCCAGCGAGACATCCAGTCCCGCACGGCCCGCCATGGCCAGCAGATGGATGACCGCGTTGGTAGAGCCGCCGACTGCGCCGTTGACGCGGATGGCGTTCTCGAAGGCCTCACGCGTGAGAATCCGCGACAGCCGGACGTCCTCGTTCACGAGCTCCACGATCCGGCGGCCGGTGAGGTGCGCGAGCGCGTACCGGCGCGAGTCGGCCGCAGGTATCGCGGCGTTCTGCGGGAAGGTCAGGCCGAGCGATTCGACCATCGTCGCCATCGTGGAGGCCGTCCCCATGACGTTGCACGTCCCGGTCGAGCGCGACATGCACGACTCGGCTTCCATGAACGCCGCCAGGCTCATCTTGCCGGCGCGGACCTCCTCGCTGAAGCGCCACACATCGGTCCCCGACCCGATGTCCTGGCCACAGTACTTTCCGTTCAGCATCGGCCCGCCCGAGACCACTAGGGCCGGCAGGTCGCAGCTGGCGGCGCCCATCACGAGCGCCGGGGTCGTCTTGTCACACCCGCAGAGCAGCACGACGCCGTCGATCGGGTTGCCGCGGATGGACTCCTCGACATCCATGCTCACGAGGTTCCGGAACAGCATCGCGGTCGGCCGCAGGCTCGTCTCGCCGGTGGAGGTCACCGGGAACTCGAAGGGCACACCGCCCGCCTCCCAGACGCCGCGCTTCACCGAGTCGGCGAGATCGCGGAAGTGCGCGTTGCAGGGGGTCAGCTCCGACCAGGTGTTGCAGATGCCGATGATCGGCCGGCCCTCGAAGATGCCCGGGGGCAGCCCCCGACCGACCCAGCTCCGGTGGATGAAGCCGTCCTTGTCCGCCTTCCCGAACCACGCCGCCGAACGATAGGTGCGCATCTGGCCCAGCTTCACGCTTCAGCTTTTTTTCAGCTCCAGTCGAGCCGTCGGCTACATCGTGGCGCGACTGGCGCGGTGGCCCGCAGCCCGGCGCGTCAGCCGGAGCCGCAGCTGGAGCTGGATGATATCGATTACACGCGCGGAGCAGTATACTCTACGGCTCCATGACGCCCGCCCCTTCCAGAGCTCGCCACGTCGTCACCGCGTTCGCGGTGGTGCTCGCGCTGATTACCTACATCGACCGCGTCGCCATCTCCGTCTCGGCACCGTTCATCTCGAAGGATCTCGGCCTGACGACGATTCAGATGGGGTGGGCCCTCGCGGCTTTCGCCTGGGCGTATGCCCTCTTCGAGATTCCCGGGGGGTGGCTCGGGGATCGGATCGGTCCCCGCAAAGTCCTGATGCGGATCGTGATCTGGTGGTCGCTCTTCACGGCCGCGACGGGCTGGGCCTGGAACGCGACGTCCCTGATTCTGATTCGTGCGCTCTTCGGTGCCGGAGAAGCCGGCGCGTTCCCGAACATGACACGCGTGTTCACGACGTGGCTCCCGACGAGGGAACGCGAGCGCGCCCAGGCGATCCTGTGGCTCGCCACCCGCGTCAGCGGCGCGTTCACCCCGATCCTCGTTGCCGGCCTCATCTCCCTCATGGACTGGCGCCGCACCTTCGAAATCTTCGGGGTGGTCGGCGCCGTCTGGGCCATTTTTTTCTACCGGTACTACCGCGACCAGCCGGCCGAACATCCGGACGTCAACGCCGCCGAGCTGGCAATGCTCCCGCCGGCGCGCGACACGGCCATCGCGCACGGCGGCGTTCCGTGGGGCGTCATCTTCTCCTCGCCGCACGTCTGGCTTCTCTCGATCCAGTACATGTGCCTCGCATACGGCTGGTGGTTCTACATCAACTGGCTGCCGACGTACCTCCTGAGAGCGAGGGGCACCACGCTCACTCTGGGCGCCCTCCTGTCGGGGCTGCCGCTCCTGCTCGGCGGAGCAGGGTGCCTCGTATCGGCCGCTCTGATTCCACGGATCGCGCGGAAGTTCGGAAGCGTGGCTCTCGCCCGGCGCGTCATCGCGATCACCGGCTTCGTCGGCGCCTCGGCCTGCATCGTCATCTTCACGGGAATCGAGAATCCCACACGCGCGATGATCGTGCTCGGCTTCGCAGGGTTCTTCAACGACTTCGTCATGCCCGCGGCATGGGCCGGGACGATGGATATCGGCGGCCGTTACTCGGGGACCGTCTCGGGCGCCATGAACATGATGGGGAGCATCGCCGGAGCGTCGTCGGTTCTGGTGGTCGGGTACCTGCTGGCGTGGACGTCCGGGAACTGGACGGTGACCTTCTACATCTCGTCGGCGATCTACCTGGTCGGGGCCGTCTGCTGGCTGTTCCTCGACTCGCACACTCCGGTCGAGCAACCCGCCGTGGCGGCTCGCACCGCCGCCTGACGGCTCCTTGGGTTCAGGGTTCAGGGTTCAAGGTCCAAGGTTCAAAGGTCAAGCAAGGTTCGGCGGCTCGCGGCGCGGGGTGAGCCGGCGGCGAGCCGCGCGTTGGTGGTCGTGACGCTACGTGGTCTTGGCCGCCTTCCCGTCCCACCGCACCGTCTGGCTCGTCTTTACCGACACGATCGCAAGCAGGCACGGGAGCGTCGAGTTGAAGCCGACTTCGATGTCGCAGTTCGGCTTCTGTCGGGAGCGCATCGAGTCGAGGAAGTTCCGGACGTGGCGATGAGTGGCCGATCCGAAGGACGAGTCGGCTACCTCCGACATTCCGCTCGGATCGCGGAACTTCTTGGCTTCAATCGGCGGCGGAGGCGGCGGGGCGTTGGGGTTCTGGCCGCGCCCGCCGCGGCCCCCCTGTGGTGCCGCATAGGGTCGGATTTCGTACCCGATGCGGTTCACGAGCAGCACGCCGCGATCACCGAAGAAGTAGTTGCCGTACAGCTCCCGCGCGTCTTCGAGCCCGGGGACCATCGCGTTCGACAGCGTAGCGACGAAATTGTCGTACTGCCAGGTCACGGCGTAGGTATCCGGCACCCGCTCGGGATCCTTCGGGTTCCTGACGTACTGTGCCGAGGCGCTAGTGAGGAGCGGCACCTTCGTGTCCCCCCGCATGTACCAGTTCATGATGTCGGTGAGGTGGACGCCCCAGTCCGTGAGGTTGCCGCCGCCGTAGTCGTACCAGCCGCGCCACTGCCGGCGTCCTGGCACGAACGGCTTCCGCTTCGCCGGCCCCTGGAACAGGTCCCAGTTGAACCCGGGCGGGGGCTCCTGCGGTGTCTGCGGCTGCTGGCCGCGACCGCCGAAGCCGCCGCCCCCGCCGCCGGGCGGGCACATCTGGCAATGGTTCACGGTGGTGCCGATATACCCCTCCTGGAACAGCTTGGCAGCTTCCTGAAAATGGTGCCAGCTGCGCTGCTGCAGCCCGACCTGCACGATCCGGTTCGACTGCCGCGCCGCCTCGACCATCTTCACTGCAGGCTCGATCTCGTTCGAGACCGGCTTCTCGACGTAGACGTCCTTGCCGGCCGATACCGCCTCGATCATCATCGGGCTGTGCCAGTGGTCCGGCGTAGCGATGAAGATCGCATCGACGTCCTTCCGCTCGAGGATCCGCCGGTAGTCTTCGTAGGTGTCGAGGGTGTTCCCCTGCGTCTGGCCCAGCCGGGCCGCCGTCTGGTCGAGCCGATCCTTCGCGACGTCACAGGCGGCCACGAACACGCTGTCCTTGTGTTTCATCCAGTCGGTCGCCACCTGGTTGCCGCGGTTGCCGCACCCGACGATGCCCACCCTGATCCGATCGTTGGCGCCGATGACCCCCGTCTGCCGGGTCGCGGCCAGGAGCGGCCTGGCCTGGGCCGCCGCGGCCGCGGCAATGGCCGCCTGCAGGAAATCGCGTCTGTTGATCATGACCAAAGTCCTTTCTGCCCGATCGATTACTGTGCCGGGAGCTCCTTGACGGCGATGACGCGCCACCGCCAGAACCCCGCGTCGACCCAGCGGTTGGTCTTCTCGTCGGTGTAGTGCATCTGAATGGCGATCATCCCGTCGGTGGCGCCATCGGCCGCGTGGTTGGCCGAATCGGTGAAGTCGGTGACGAGCTGATCGTTGATCCAGACCTGGATGTGGGGGATGTCGCCCTCGATTCGCGCGCGCACCGAGTTCCAGTCCTCGCGCTTCCAGGCCTTCTGCCAGGCCTCCGTCCGCTTGCGCTGGGCTTCGGCCCGCTGCTCGGCGGTCCACTTCTCGGATCCGGCGCCGAGCCCCTGGACGCCTTTCAGCCGCTCGCCGTAGATCCCGCCCATCGTCCCGCCCGGGAGGTAATCGAGCGTGACCTGGTAGGCTTCGCCGGCCTCACTCGAGCGCAGGAACAACCCGCTGTCGCAGCCCCAGTCCGGCTTGATCTCCATGTACACTTCGAAATTCTTGTACTTCTTGTCCGTCAGCAGGATGCCGCCCTTGCCCCGGGGGTTCTGCGTTCCGACGATGACGCCGTGCACGACCCGGAACTCCGGGGTGGTGCCGTGGTGGTTCGTCTTGCTGACGTGCCAGCCGGTCAGGTCCTTGCCGTTGAAGATCGGTGTGAAACCTTCGGGAACTCGGGGTCCGGGATCCTGGACGCCGGCCTGCTGAGGCCCGGCGCCGGAGCCGCGCTGGCCTGCCGTCGCGGGCGCCTGCGCGGCAATCGCGACGAACCCGGTGACGGTGACGACGAGAGTGGCAGCGAACACGTGTCGGATTCTCATAGCACCTCGGTGGGGGTCAGGTCTTGCATTGCCACATTGCCGATCTTTCGAATGTGGCAACGCAAGAC
>DASPFV010000189.1:0-2692 GCA_035620975.1 Vicinamibacterales bacterium | reverse complement strand
TGATGAGACGCTTGCAGAGGATCGTTGTCGTGGGTGCAGTGAGCGCGGTGCTGGCGGCGGGACCGGCATTCGCGCAGACGCCGGCGCCGCAGAAGCCCCCCGACAAGCCTCCGGCCACGCCGGGCGTCGGCACGCAGCCGCCCACCCCGGCGCCGCAGCCGCCCGCGCCGTATCCCGAGGGTGCCAAGACCGCCTTCGTCGATCTGCAGGTCATCGCGTCGAATTCGATCGAGGGCAAGGCCGCCAGCTCGAAGATTCAGGATTTCTCGAAGAAGAAGCAGGCCGAGCTGGCCGAGAAGCAGAAGGCGCTCCAGGGCATGAACGAAAAGCTCAAGCAGGGCGGCTCGGTCCTCAGCGATCAGGCGCGGTCGCAGCTCGAAAAGGACATCGACCGGACGACCCGCGAGCTGCAGTTCGCGCAGCAGGACGCCCAGGCCGAGCTCGAGCAGATGCAGAACGAGCTGCAGCAGGATTTCAACCGGAAGCTCGGGCCGATTCTCGACCAGGTGGCGAAAGAGAAGGGCCTGCACTTCCTGCTCAGCATCCGCGACGCCGGTGCGCTCTGGGCGGCGCCGGGGCTGGATCTGTCGGAGGAAGTCGTCAAACGGTTCGACGCCGCATCGAAGGCTCCTGCCGCTCCGGACAAGAAGTAAGCGGCGCCGTGGTTCGCGACGTGCCGCGGCCGTCTTCGAGCGGCCGCGGCGGCCGTCCACGACCGGCGCGCCGCGATACCCGATCCCCTGATACACTCCCCTCGTGCCGACCGACATCGCCGCGACCATCGAGCGGCTCTGTTATCGCTACCCGTCCACCCTCGTCGACGCCATCCTCGAACACGACCCCGGCCGGCGCATCGTCGCGGTGAAGAACGTGACCGTGAACGAGGACTTCTTCCAGGGGCACTTCCCCGGTGCGCCGATGATGCCGGGCGTGCTGATGATCGAGACCCTGGCACAGGTGGCCACCCTGCTGCTGGCCGACGAGGCGGGGCGCGAGACCGCGGCGGCGACCTACCTGCGCGGCGTGGACAACGCGAAGTTCCGCCGCCAGGTGGTTCCGGGAGACCGGCTGCGCCTGGACGTCACGCTCGGCCCCAGACGGACGACGCTGGCGCGCGCGCATGCCGTGGCCTACATCGACGAGACCGTCGTGGCAGAGGCCGAGCTGGTGATGGGGCTGGTTCACGATCCGTCGAGGCGGGGCCGGCGCGGCGTCACGATCCATCCGGCGGCCATCGTCCACGACCGGGCACAGCTCGGTCCGGGTACGGAGATCGGGCCCTATGCCGTCGTGGGCGAGCACGTGCGGATGGGACCGAACTGCCGCGTCGGGGCGTCGGCCGTGGTCGACGGCTGGACGCGGATGGGGGAGGCCAACCAGATCTTTCCGTTCGCGTCGATCGGCTTGATTCCGCAGGATCTGAAGTTCAGGGGAGAGCCCACGCGGCTCGTCATCGGCGACGGCAACGTGTTCCGCGAGTTCGTCACCATTCACCGGGGCACCGAGGGCGGGGGCGGGGTGACGGAGATCGGCGACCGCAACGTGTTCATGGCGTACGCGCACATCGCGCACGACTGTCACATCGGCAATCACACGATTTTCGGCAACGCCGCGACGCTCGGCGGGCACGTCACCGTCGAGGACCACGCGACGATCAGCGCGTTCTCGGGCGTGCACCAGTTCTGCCGCGTCGGCCAGCATGCCTTCATCGGGGGCTACTCCGTCATCACGAAGGATGCGCTGCCCTACGCGAAGACGGTCGGCAACCGCGCCCGCATCTACGGCCTGAACACGATCGGCCTCGAGCGCCGGAAGTTCTCGCGCGACTCGATCGGCAAGCTGCGCCGCGCCTTCCGCTACCTCCTGCACTCGAACACCAGCCGCGCCCTCGCCCAGATCGAGCGCGATCCTTCCCTCAGCTGCGACGAGGTGCAGTATCTGGTCGACTTCATCCGATCCTCCAGCCGCGGCGTCGGCCTGCGCCGGCCCAGCCGCAGGCTCGAAGAGGTGATGGAGGATTAGCAGGCTGAAACAATGACGGCCTGCATGGGAAATGGAAAAGGGGAAAGGAAAGCGCCTGTTGGTTTAGCGGTTTTTGAGCCGAGAGCCGAGAGCCCTGAGCCGATCCTCTACGGGTGGTCCACCTGTACCGAGTAATCGACGGAGTCGTTCTTGAGGTTACCCTGGTCGTAGATGCGGATGCAGAGGCTGGCCGCGCTCTGCGTCCGGCCCGTCAGCGTCGAAGCAGCGGCGGCGAATTCGTTCGCGAGCACGACCCGGCAGGTCACGCCGTCCCAGGTGCCCATGCTGAAGCCGAGGACGTTGTTCTCGGCGGGCGTGATGCTCACGAGCGTCGCCGTGACGGTGCCGGCCGTCGAAACGCTGAACGGGTGCACCGCCGCGCCGTTCAGGTTGACGTTGCCCGTGAACGTGTCGGTGACCGTCGGCGGTGGGGTCGGTGTCGTGAGCTCGGGGCCGTTGTCGCAGGCGGCGGCCGCGACTGACAGCGTCAGCACCATCGCACAGGGGACCAGTCGGGGCATTGCGGGGTTCCTTCTCCTTGAATCGTTCATTGTACCGTAGGAGACTGGCTCCAGGCTTTGGGCTCTGGGCTCCCGGTTGGCTCCGGCTTGAGCCGGCTGAAGCCCAGAGCCCAGAGCCCAGAGCCCAGAGCCCAGAGCCCAGAGCCCAG
>DASPFV010000188.1:0-32621 GCA_035620975.1 Vicinamibacterales bacterium | reverse complement strand
AAGCAGTTTGGCGTGATCGGTCTGGGTCGGTTCGGCTCCGCCATGGCGACGACACTGACGGAGCTCGGGCCCGACGTGATCGGGATCGACGGGGATGAAGCCCGCGTCCAACAGCTTTCCGATGTCATCACGCCCGCTCTTCAGATCGACGCGACCGACGAAAAGTCTCTCCGCGCGGCCGGCATCCAGGACGTTGACGTGGCAGTGGTGTCAATCGGAGAGAACATCGAGTCGAGCCTCTTGGTCGTGATGCAGCTGCGAGAGCTGGGCATCGAGACGATCGTCGCGAAGGCCGTCACACCGCTGCACGGGCGGATTCTCGAGAAGCTTGGTGTCTCGCGAGTCATCTTCCCCGAGCGCGAGATGGCGATTCGCATCGCGCACAGCCTGGTCATGCCGAACGTCATCGACTACATCGAGCTCTCGCGCGACTTCAGCATCGTCGAAGTTCCCGCGCCTGGAGCGTTCGTGGGACGCACGCTGAAGCAACTCGAACTGCGACCGCGCCTGGGTCTCACCCTCATTGCGATCAAGCGGCAGTCTGATGATGGCGCAAGTGTGGTCACGAATATCGCACCGGCCGCGGACGAAACAATCCGTGACGGTGATGTGCTCGCCCTCCTGGGCGGCAACGAACGGCTGAATCAGCTGGATCAGCTGTTAGCGCTATCACTGTAATCGCCTTCCGCCGCGGTGAGCGCTGGGCATGGTGGGTGCTGCTCATCGGCAACGCGGTCGCCGTGGTGTCGGCGATGACGTACGACATCGCCGTGAGCGCGATCGGACCGTTCGAGCTGACGGAGTACCTCGGCCTCGCCCTCGTCTGGGGAGCGCATGCGGTGACCGCTCCATTCCGCGCCGTGGAACGGCCAGTTCGAGCAACGGGCTGAAGCGCCGGTTCCGGGCCGTGACAGGTGAGTTGCGGGACAGGCGGCAAGGCGTTTCACCCCGGAGAATTGCGCCACGATCGGCAAAATCTCCACACCTGCCGTGGTTCGGCACTCGCCAGCGCCATCGGATTGCCCTGGCTCGGACGGCGGTCTTCCGCAGCTCACCGACGGGAATCCGGCGGCTGACTCGAACCCGGCCGAGTCGCGCCGTCTGCTCGGGCAATTCGAACCGATTTTCGCAGCGTGCAAGGTCTCCTCGATCGCGCTGGACGCTCCAATCAACAAAGAACTTCGGCACGCCATCTGCACTGTCGTTCACGGCGGTTCGACGCAATCGGTGGAGGTGTCTATGAACCTCTTGAATCGACAGTGGTGGTCCCGGATCGCGCTCGGACTTCTCGGGATGTTCCTGGCTATCCAGTTGGTCCCATACGGTCGCGATCACACCAACCCGCCGATCTCCGGCGAGCCGACCTGGGATGCGCCCCAGACCCGCGCGTTGGCCAAGCAGGCCTGTTTCGATTGCCACAGCAACGAGACCGAGTGGCCGGCGTACGCGAGTATCGCGCCAGCGTCGTGGCTCGTGCAGCGCGACGTGAACGAGGGCCGCGCCGTCCTGAACTTCTCCGAGTGGGCGCGTCCACAGGGGGAGGCGAAGGAGGCCTCTCAAGAAGTGCTCGAGGGTGAAATGCCCCCGGTGGCGTACACGTTGGTCCACGCACACGCTCGCCTGAATGCGGCGGATCGCGATCGACTCGCGCGGGGACTGGCGAAGACTCTGGGCGTGGCTCTCGAACAGGAGGCGCGCGAGCGCCACCGCTAGTCCACGGCGTGAGCAGCGTGTGAGCGTCTGCGATGAGCGTGGTGGCCCAACCGATCTCACCCCCGGCAGAACCCGGGCATGCCGCCCGCGCGTGGTGGCCCAGTGCCGTTGTCCGCACATCGGGGATCGCTGCCTTGGCGCTGGCCGGCATCCTCACGCACCTGGCCTTGCGCTGGGGTTCTGATGCATCCCCGGCGGCGAAGGTCCTGCCGCTGTATGTCGTGCTCGTCGGGGGCGGCGTGCCGCTCGTGCTGTCCCTCGCGCTCAAGCTGGTTCATCGCGAGTTCGGCTCCGACCTGCTGGCTGGCATTTCAATCGTCGCAGCCGTCCTGCTTCAGGAGTATCTGGCGGGCGCTCTCGTCGTCTTGATGCTCTCTGGTGGCGAAGCGCTCGAGGCGTTCGCACTCGGGCGCGCATCCTCAGTGCTGCACGCGCTCGCTCGCCGCATGCCGCTCGTCGCCCATCGACGCGTCAACCGCCAGGTCGCAGAAATCCAATTGGCAGACGTGCGCGTCGGCGACGACTTGATCGTGTATCCGCACGAAATCTGTCCCGTTGACGGCGTCATCATCGAAGGTCACGGCGTGATGGACGAGTCCTATCTCACCGGCGAGCCGTTCATGATGCCGAAAGCGCCGGGATCCGAGGTGTTCTCCGGCGCGGTCAACGGTGAGAACGCGTTGACGCTGCGGGCGAGCCGGCTGGCGGTCGATTCGCGCTATGCCCGCATCATGAGCGTCATGCGGGACTCGCAGCAGCGGCGTCCGCAGCTCCGGCGGCTGGGCGATCAACTAGGCGCGTGGTATACGCCGATCGCCTTGGGGCTTGCCGTCGCCGCATGGGCGTGGAGCGGCGACCCCGTGCGGTTCCTGGCCGTCCTCGTCGTGGCGACGCCCTGTCCGTTACTGATCGGTATTCCCGTGGCGATCATCGGTGCTATCTCGCTTGCCGCCAAACGCAGCATCATCATTCGTGATCCCGCGGTTCTCGAACGCGTCGACCGATGTCGCACGATCGTTCTCGACAAGACGGGAACGTTGACCTACGGCGAGCCCGCACTGACGGAACGGTTCACCGCGCCAGGCATGGACGATGCGCTGGTGCTGCAGGCGACGGCGAGCCTGGAACGCTACTCGAAGCACCCGTTGGCAAAGCCCGTGCTCGAAGCGGCGAGACAGGCACACCTCGCCCTCGTCGATGCCAGCGAGGTCCGCGAGCGCCCGGGGGAGGGCCTCGAGGGACAGGTCGAAGGGCGGCATGTGCGGGTCATCGGAAGGCGTCAGGCCGAGATGCTCGGCCATGCCAGCGCGCTGCCGCAGGTGTCCGCCGGCCTGGAATGCGTGATCCTGCTCGACGGCCGCTACGCGGCCACCTACCGCTTTCACGATGCGCCGCGGGCAGACAGCCGATCCTTCATCACGCATCTCCGGCCCCGGCATCAGCTCGAGCGCATCCTGCTCGTCTCAGGCGATCGCGAAAGCGAAGTGCGCTACCTGGCCGATCGGGTCGGGATCCAGGAGGTCTACGCCGAACAGACACCAGAGCAGAAGGTCGCGATTACACGCGCGGAGACGGAACGCGCGCCGACCTTGTTCATCGGCGACGGCATCAACGACGCCCCGGCGCTGGTGACGGCAACCGTCGGCCTGGCCTTCGGCCATCAGAGCGAGATCACAACCGAAGCGGCTGGGGCCGTGATCATGGACACGTCACTGAAGCGCGTCGACGAGCTCCTTCACCTGGCGCGCCGGATGCGACGCATCGCGCTGCAAAGTGCGGTCGGCGGGATGGCGCTGAGCGTGGTCGGGATGTTCGTCGCCTTTGGCGGATGGTTGCCGCCGGTCGGCGGCGCGGTGTTCCAGGAGGTAATTGATTTGGCCGCGGTGCTCAACGCCTTGCGCGCCGCCGTTCCGGGTGGCGAACTGAGCGACTACTGACGTTGAGACAAATCAGGGTGCTGCCATGACGATGAGGTCGTGTGCGAGATTCCCGTTGTTGCTTCTCGCGCTCGCGATGAGCGTCCTCCTGCCGGCTCGCGTGTTCGCGCACTGTTGCTCGCGAAGGGGTTCACCGTGTTCGCCGTGAGACACGGCAGCTGGCCCAGGTATCCGCTGTCGTCAATCGTGGCGGACGTGCGGCGATCCGCCTGGCACAACCCGACGGGCTGGCCTCATCTCCTTAGTGCGCACACGAGGGCGACGAGCGCGAGCAGCACCATCGACGAACGCAATCGCGCGCCGCTCATGGCTGCTGCCGGACCACTTCGTAGTCTCCCGGCCGTGGTCCTTCGCGCACCACCCAGCCCGCCGCAGCCTTGAACGTCCACCCATCTCCGGCGAACGTACCGTCATCGCGTCGCACGGGTGCCGACACGCGACGCGAGCTGCCATCGGTCGCAACCAGCACGCCTTTCTCCGCGTCGAGTGTCCCCCACGGGCCTGACGCCTTGAAGGCGCCAAAGTACACGGTCCCACTTCCCTGAATCACCACCGCACCCGTGGAATTGGACCCGGCGCTGCCGCTTCCTGGCAATATGAGCACGGGACCGTCGATGAACTGCCGTCGCAATGCCGCGAGACGGTCCTGGCGCTGCTGCTCGCGCTGCTCCTCAGACCGGCGGATCTCAGCACCCCCATACCGCGCGGCCGACGCCGCGGCGTTGGCGGCCGGTTGAACGGAGAGCGCATTCATGAGGAGGGTGCCGATGTCGTCGGTGTTGCGCACTCGTTTCCTCCACCCGTCCGACGAGGCATCCAGCAGAAGACCGTAGGCCGGAATCGTGGTCGACGGGAACGTCCGAACCACGCTGTCGATTACCCCGGCCGTCCCCAGCAGCAGGTCGACCGCGCTCGCGATTGCGTCGGCAGGAGACGATGCGGCGACCACGATGCCCGTGTAGTTCGGGAGCCCTTCCGTGATCTCCACCTTTCGCTCACTGTCAGCGCTGCCGGCGTACAGCGCGCGCCGCGCCTCGCGGAATGCGAGCGCGTCGCGAACGGCGTCCACACGCGCCGCTCCTGATTCCTGCAGCGCCCGCGCGAGCGCGCGCCATTCGAGCCGTAGCCAATACCGACCGTCCATCGCGTCGACGTGTTCATTCGCCGCCGCGGGTTGCATCAGTCCCAGACCTGGCTGGACGCGGTGGAACATCTCGTGGATAAAGAGCTCCCTGCGGCTACGCGGTGATGCAAGGCCAGCGACGAAATCCCAGTTGAACGACACCCACGTCGTCCCACCCCACTCAATCGGCGCGTTGACGAGTCCGAGCACCCGCGGCCAAGGTGCGTCCGGAGCCGGCTGGCTCGTGGCGAGCGTGCGCGTTCTCTGGTCCGCGATCACCAGCGGTGCGCAGAGCGACACGCCCCATAAACGACCGCCGTCGCGCTCGCAGAGCGCGCGGGCTTCCTCGATGTACTCCTGTGCGAGCCGTTGATCGACCTGTGCCGCCGCCGGAAGCGTGTGGCCGACCACCACGCAGGTCAGAACTGCCGCGCAGGAGGCTGATATCCGCACGTCTACTCCCCTGGTTGTGACCTACCGAGGCACGACCCACGCTCCGGCGACGCGGTCATGCGGTCCGCGCCCTGGATTTGCGATGGTCCACGCGGCGCCTGCCGCCATCATCAAGAACGCGAGACTGCCTACGACAACCCCCACGTCCGGAGATACTCGCGGCTCGCCGAACATCGGGACTCCGACACAGGCGATCCACGCGAGCGCCGGGGACCAGGCGACCAGGAACCGTATCGCCGATCGCGCCCGGCCAACCTCGCGGCCATCGCGCCTTGCCACCGCATGCCCGAGAGCCCGCGTCATCAGACCGCCCGGCACGGCCAGCACCGATATCAGCCCGCACACGATCGAGACCAACACCGGGATGGATGCAAACCCGTTGGCGAGAAGGCCTCGGAGGGCCTCGCCACCGGCGGGGAAGTTTGCACGCACGTTTGCCCGCTCGGCCGCCAACTCTTGAATCTGCGGGGCGACGATCGTGGAGGCACGAGCGAGCTCCTCGGGAGAGACGGCCGGATAACGCGCAGCGATGTCCGCCGCCCTTCGTCTCATGCCGAGAAATGGTTCCATCGGAGGCGTCTGAGTGCTCCAGAACTCGTCGCTCGTCAGCTGCCAGCGAAAATGCGCAGCGACATACTGCTCGGCCGCAGTCCGCTGTTCTCGAGTCCTGAGCTCCGAATCGGCACCTGTGTCAGTGAGCCATGTCATCCACCTGAAGAACGTCTGCGTCGATCCGATGACGTTTCTCTCGTCTCCCAGGGATCTCGCGGCCACGGGAAGCATCACCGTGACGATCAGGAGAAGCCCGGCCACCGGCATCGCCGCCATCATCATCGGCAGGGCACGACGGACCCGTGAAGGACGACTGGGAATCGATGCGAGACGCAGGAGCTCCGCTTTGACATCAGCGAGCGCTGGCGGCGCAGCGTTCGCAAGTCGATTCAACAGCGTCGTGGCCGACAGCGGCGCGGCCGGCTCGGTGGGCGGAGCGAATGCGCGCGTGGAGACCGCTGCCAGCAGCTCGACAGGAGTGAGAGCCTGATTGGCGTGCGGCGCGGCGAGCGCGGGCCACGGGAAATCGAGGAGCGCGAGTTGGCCGTCCGCTCGCCTCCACACGTGGGCGACACTGAGCCGTGTGTCCCTGTCTTCGTGGGCCGAGGCATCGAGCTCGATCGCCAGGCTCGAGAGCGCACGATGCACGTCACGCCAATCGGACATCGACGGCGCGGTCAGGAATGGCTCGCCCCGGGGCGCCTCGAATGCGTCCCAACTCTCCGTCGCCGATCGGCGCCCCGCGAGCCAGTACAGCCGCCCGGGCCGCGACACGTCACGCCGCGTCGCGTTCACGGGCGGTGTTCCTGGGGGAACCTCGTGAATCCAGACATGACGGCGAAGGATCGGATCGACGCCGACGAACAATCGTCCGCCGCCGGTCTCGCCGACCATCGTGTGCACGGCGTACGGTCCGACGCGTCGCAGAGACGAAAGGGCGGGAACGAGATCGGCAGGTGACGCCGTCGGAGCAGGCGCGGCGTGCCGAAGGACGTTCCGCTGCACGACGCGCGTTCGGCTCACCCACTCGTGGACGCCGGTCCATCCGTTGCCACGACGGGCAGTCGCGAACAGCAGAACGGTCAACAGTAGTGTGAGCAAGGCGCCAGGCGGCGCATTCCAGTACCATCCGCTCCGCGCAGCTTCCGGCGTGTACACGACGCCCGGGACCGTCGATCCACCTATCAAGAAGAGGGCGGGAATGACGACGGGCAGATGGAAGACCGCGGTGCGCAGACTGACGCGCAGCCACCACCGATCGTTGCCCTGCCCTGGGGTCTGGGCCGTCACGCGTAAGCCCATGAGCCGCTTCCCCAGCGACGCACGCCAGCCGCCTTCCAGAACGAGGTAGTAGAGGACCGACACGAGCCACGACCATGCCGCAAGTCGCAGCAGCACCGCCGGGCCGGCGTATCCGAGCGTCACCCCGGCCATCCACGTCGAGGTCGCGAGCAGCCAGTACGTGACCGAGACGATCGCCGAGTCAGCGATCCACGCGATGACGCGCGCCCCGAGCGGAGAAGGAGCTTCATCCGCGGACCCGTATGGCCGCAGGAGATCCGCCAGCTCGGCGTACGACTGCGGTCGGCTGGCGGGAGCCTTCTCGAGGCAGCGCAGCACGACGGCCGCGAGTCCGCGCGGAATGTCACGCCGAAGCACACGCGGCGAAAGGGGCTTCTCGGAGGCGACTTTCGACACGAGTTCGCGCAGGTCCGGCGCCTCGAGCGGCGGCTGTCCGGTCAGAAGATAGTAGAGCGTCGCGCCGACGGCGTAGATGTCGGCGCGAACGTCGAGCGGCTCGCCTCGCAGCTGCTCCGGCGCCGCGAACTGCGGCGTGCCCTCGAAGCCGGCCGTCCCGAGCTCCTGCCGCACGTCGCGTGTCAGCGTGGAGATGGAGAGTCCGAAGTCGCCGACCTTGACGGCGCCGTCGGCGTCGATGAAGCAATTCGACGGCTTGATGTCGCGGTGGAGAATCCCCGCCGCCTGCGCCGCGTCGAGGCCGCCGATGATGTCGAGCACGGCCGACACCGCGGCGGACGGAGGCATCGGCCCCTCGGCAGCGACGCGATCTTTGAGCGTGCCGCCGGCGAGCAACTCCATCGTGATCGCGGGCGCGCCGCCCACTTCTTCGCTGCCGAAGATGTAGACCGTGTGCGGGTGGCTGATCGACGCCGCGAGCTGCCCCTCACGAAGGAACCGTGCACGATCGTCGCCGCCCCGCAGCGCGGCACGCAACACTTTCAGCGCCAGCCGTCGCCCTGTCTCGAGCTGCTCGGCCTCGTAGACCTCGCCCATGCCGCCGCGGCCGAGCAGGCGGATGACCCGATACGGGCCCCAGAGTTGCCCGTCCACGAGGCGCGGTGCGCCAGGTCCCGGCGGATCCCCAATGGACGCCCCGCCGGTCGAGGTGGCATCACTGGATCCGGTGAGCGTTTCCACCCCGGCGGTCAGCAGGCACGCTGCGCACAGACCTTCCGGTGCATCAGGCGGCAGTTGCCGTCCGCACCGTGGACAACGTCGCGAGAGGTCGGTGACCGTTGCGGACATCACATCCCCCGGTTCGTCTGAGGCCAGATTCGGCCCTTCATCCGCCTCCGCTCGCGTCCGAGTTCCAGGCGAGCGACGCGAGATGTCCCGCCCACGCGGCGGCTTGCGAAGGCGGACGTCTGGATCAGACAGAACCGTCGCCTGGGGTTACGCGCTCAACGCCTGAATGAGATGACGGATCTCGTCGTCCACATCCCGCTCATCGGCAACGGTTTCGGCGACGCGCTGGCGCAGCAGGGCTTGAAACCGGCGCCTGAGACGATGCACGGCGGCCTTGACCGCGCCTTCCGACGTCTCGAGGCGGGCGGCCACGGCGGCGTAGCCCCCAACCGGCGCTTGTCCCAGCAGGCAGGCTTTGAGCTCGTCGAACTCGGACGCGCGTCCCTGAGCTGTCCATTGCGCGCGAAGGTCGGCGAGCAGGCCGTCGACGACCGTCAGCGCCCAGCGTCGCTCGAAGAGCGTTTCGGGAGTGGCGTGATCCACAGGCTCGACTACGTACAGGCCTTCAGCGTTCTCGAGCGAGACCATCTGCCGGCCGCCGCCCCGCTTCTTCGTCCGTTGACGCGTCGACCAATTGGAAAGGTAGTGCTTCAGCGACGCCAGAAGGAACGCGCGGAATCGGCCTCGATCCTGACGTAACCCCTCGAAGTCGTGCCGCTCGATGAGCGATGTCAAGAATCCCTGCGTCAGGTCACGCGCATCTTCCGGCTCGAGACCGCGGCGGCGGAGGTAGGCGTAGAGCGGATACCAGTAGGTCTGGCAGAGCGACGAGAGGGCGTTCCGCGCCGCCTGCGAGTCATTCCCGGCGGCCGCCAGCACGAGGCTCCACCGCGTCGTTTCGAAGGGCAAGCCGACGTATCGTACGTCAGATGGTCGCCACCTGATGAATGTCTCGCGATGACGCACCGCGTTCTGTCGCGCTCGATGGGATCCAGGCGGCGTCTTGCGACACCGCCAGTCAAATGGAGTACAACTGGCGCGGACACGTCGGCACCGCAAGTGAGCGAGGACCCGTTTACCGACGCGCTGCCAGGCATCTCGCCGGAGGTCTCAGGATGTCTCATCTGCTGCCCCTTCAGCAGTGTCTCGCCCTACCAGCGATGCTGCTCATGTCTGCGGTTGGCCTGCATGCGCAGGCCACGACCTCGACGTCGACTGCGCCGGCTGCCGGTGCCAGGCAGGGCGCCCCCGCCGCCAGCCCCTTGGCTCCGGTCGCGCCTCAGGCCCCGGAAGAAGGCATGACTGCCTACCCGGTGCCGCCCGACGGTTTCAACGTCGCGCGCGAAGGCATCGCACGCGGAGAGCTGAAGGTTGTGGAGTACGACTCCAAGACGCTCGGAATCCGCCGCCTCCTGCGTGTATACACGCCGCCCGGCTATTCCGTCGACCGCACGTATCCGGTGCTCTATCTGCAACACGGCCTGGGCAATACCAGCACCGAATGGACGCAACGGGCGCGCGTGCCGATCATCGCCGACAACCTGCAGGCGGACGGGAAAATGCGGCCGATGATCATCGTCTTTCCGAGCGGGAATGCGACCGCGACGCCGGGAGACGAAAAGCAGGGTGACCGCACCCAGGCGTCCTACGGGACCGCCTACGAGAACGACCTACTGAAAGAGATCATCCCGTTCGTGGAGTCCCAGTATTCCGTGTTCAAGGATCGCGCCCAGCGCGCCATTGGCGGCATGTCGATGGGAGCCGGCCAGGCCTTGAACATCGGGCTCTCTCACCTCGACTCGTTCGCCTGGATCACTGCGGTGGCCGCAGCGCCGAATACGAAGCCGGTGGCCGAACTGATTCCCGACCCGGCCGCGCCGAAGCAATTGAAGCTGTTCTGGCTGGGTGCTGGCAACCGGGACCCGTTGCTGCGGGTCAGTCAGGGCCTGCACACGTTCCTTGCGGAAAAGGACGTGCCGCACATCTGGCGGCTGGACGGCAACGCCCACGACACGGCCGTCATGAGCAGCAACTTCTACCACTTCGCACAGCGCCTCTTCAAAGACTGACGCTCGGTCTCTACGGTGGGTTCGAATCCCACTCTCTCCGCCATCCACCGCCGCTCGCGAATGATTGCCGGCGAGCTATGGTGGATGGCTCGCTGAGATGAGATCCGCCGTAGCGCCGAAGGCGCGAACGTGGGCGAATCCCCTCTCTCCGCAAGCTTCAAGTTGTTTATTTTTAACTACTTATAGTCTTCATGCCTTCTACAGTGAGTTCCTGCGGTACTCTCGCATGGCTAAACCATTGATCAATAGGATTTTATCCGCAATCAGTATTGCCCGCTGGCGAACGGACTTCGTAAGTTATTGAATAGAATCGAATTACCTTGGCGCCGGGATCTTGACGCCCGCGCGATACGGCGCCGGCTTGTTTCCGAGTCTCACCGGTGAGACAATCCCGCAATGAGCGAGATTACTGTCAGGGAACTTCGGAACCGTGGGGGTGACGTCCTCGATCGCGTAGCTAGAGGTGAGGCGCTCACGGTGACCCGTGACGGCCAACCGATCGCCGAACTCCGCCCGTTAGCACGTCGTCCCCTTCCAGCCGCGGTGCTCGTTGAGCACTGGCGACGATTGCCGGTCGTCGATCCCGCAAAACTCCGAGCGGACCTTGACCACGTTCTGGACGGGTCGCTGTGACCGATTCGGTTGTCCAGGAGCACCGGGGTGTGTTGGACAC
The DNA here is from genome assembly GCA_035620975.1 of Vicinamibacterales bacterium. GTDB lineage: Bacteria > Acidobacteriota > Vicinamibacteria > Vicinamibacterales > 2-12-FULL-66-21 > DASPFV01. The sequence goes on along the minus strand of DASPFV010000188.1, from coordinate 21,614 downwards.
CAACACCCTCATCATGCTGTCGCGAATGACGGACACGAGCTCCCTGCCACAGGAGCCACTCATTACGGCCGTGACACTTGCTGAGCTTTCCGTGGGCCCACTCGTAGCGTCGACAGACGCGGAGCGTGCGGCGCGTCAGGCGCACCTTCAGCAGGCCGAGGCCGACTTCGATCCGTTGCCGTTTGACGCGCAGGCGGCACGGGCGTTTGGTCGAGTGGCCGCCTCGCTACGTCGTGCAGGCCGGAAGGTGAACGCCCGCGCGTATGACGCGATGATTGCTGCGACCGCCCTCGCCAACGGTCTTCCTGTGTTTACCTGCAATCCGAACGACTTCGCTGGCATCGACGGCCTCAACGTCATCCCAGTGCCGCTTCCGCACACGTCGGCGTCAGGCGACGAATCGACGGACTAACGAAAACAGTTGCTGCCGCTCGGTCGCTCAGCCCACGGTTCGCCGCTCGCCCGCTCGCGGCCTGCCGTCGCGCGCGCAGAATGTGATCGCCGAATGAATCGTCAGGACGCCACCAATTCGTTGTGATCTCGGTCTGCGGTCATGGGCGGAACCCAGTGCAATGCTGTATGGTGAGCCGCAGTCTACGGTCGGCACCATCATGGATCACGAGCTCCTCGCGACTCTGCGGCGTCATCACCCCGCTTAACGACTTCCCGCAGCCGACAACGCGCCGTTCGTAATCGGCTTCCTCTACCACGTTGCATCGACCCAATGTGCGCGCTATGAGCGAGGACGAGCTCACCCCTAAAGTTGGATGAACTTCTGTATCCTGACGGCCGCGTCATCGCGAGCGCTCCTTCCCCTCTTCGGCCAGTCGCGGTTTGCGCGGTGGTCGATACGATTCACCCTCGATGACGAGATCGTAGGCGTTGCTCGTGAAGCGGTCGATGGCACTCTGCGCCCGCACGGGATCGGCAAAGGTGGCGAGCCATTTCATCAGGTCCGCGATTCGACGTGACGATCACCGCCCGGTGCGATAGCGCTCGAGGAGTAGGTCGTAGAGGTCGCGGCTCTCGACGGGGTCGAGGACGTCACTGGCAAAGTCGTCGAGGATGAGGAGATCGACGGCGACGAGTTTACGGGGCTCGACGTCGTAGGTGTTATCGAGTCGGGCGTGCTTGAGCGTCCTTCCTGTTCGCCCTTCCGATCATGACTGACAGGAGAGGCGCCAGCCACGCGGAGAAGCCGCTCGGGTTGCCGCGGTTCCGAAGCGTCATCCGGGTTGCGCCATCCTGGTTCTCCCACGTATATGTCGTCTCCATGGGGAACGGTGGCCCCGGCGTCCGCATCGTCAGACGGTTGCCGGGAACGAACTCGATGACCTCGTAGGTGTATGCCAGTCGCCGTCCCAGGAACTGCGCGACAAAATCGATCTGCGACCCCACCTGCACTGGGCGCGGTGTCCTCCACTCGACGGACGTGATGTTCTCGTACCACAGGGGCGCACGATCGGGATCAGCGGCATACCCAGAGACGTTGACGACCGGCCTGTTGATCACCACGCTGTTCAACACATCGACATGCATCGTCGCCTTCCACGTCGTTGCCGTCCAGGTCGCGCGCGCGCGCAACCTGTCCCACTTCCGGCAAGTCGCCGGCGAACTCGACGCCGAATCCCAGGACCCCGAGAGAGTCGGTAATCAGAACCGGTCCGTCGCGTCAATCGCCGGGACGATGGCGAGCTCGAGCCGTGGCACACCGTCAGCTTGTCGTCGACGTTGACTCTCAGTGCCTGCGAGCGGCCGTCAGCACTTCACATGACGGGCGGCGTGTCGCGCTTGCGCGGGCGGCCGACGTCTTCGACGTCCTCTCCGGTAAAGGGCGGCGCACCCGGGGCGTTCGGCGCTTCAGGATGGTCGCTGTCGAACTCGGGAATATCGCTATCCGGTGGTCGCTTGATGTCCGGTTCACCTTCGTCTCCCGGCTCCTGCGCTTCGTCTTCGGCACATCCGAACCAACCGCCGTCCGATCTCGCGTCGCTCTCACGCAGGTACATGGCGGGCCGCCTGTCAGGTATGGGATACAGTCCCGAGTGCGGGAAGCGGGCGTCCGGCGAACAAACGGCGGCACGGTCGGGCGATCAGGCGCGCCCAGCGGTTGGCCCGACTGACTCGCGCGCTATCGGTCGCGATGCCGGTATTCGCGTACATCTGCCGATAGAGCTTCGAAATCAAGACGAACGCGAGGCGGGCGCGGAGCGTCGGTGTACACCTGGAGCGGACCCAGATCCGCCGAAGACTGTAGAACCGATCCCAGACGGCCTGCGTGCGCGCGCGGATCTCGTCCGGCGTCATGACCGGATGCGGCACATAGACCTTCGGGCGCTGTGCCTGCGGAATCAGCCAGTGCCGTGTGATCGGGATGCCGGCCACCTGCGCGGCATCGACGCCGACGCGCTTCTCCCACGCCTCGAAATCGACGGTTCCAGGATAGGGCGTCAGCATCACGAATTGCGCGAACGCGACACCGGCGCGCTCGGCGACATCCGCCGTCGCCGCGAAGGTCGCGGGACGATCGCTCGGCAACCCGAAGATAAAGGAACCGAGGACGTGGACCCCGTGGTCGCGGAATTTCCGCAGCCGCTGCACCAGCGCCTCCCCCGCGTCATTGAAGTTCTTGTAGACGTCCTTGAGGCCCTCGGGCGTCACGGCTTCGACGCCGACAAGTGCGCCTTTGATCCTGGCGTCGCGCATGGCGTCCAGGAACGCCTCGTCTTCAGCCGCTTCCATCGTGATCTGCGTGAAAAAGACCATGTCGGACGGCAGTTCTGCGAGTCGTGCCATCAGCTCGAATCGTTCGGCTCGCAATGCCCGGAGCTGTTCCAGCCGCGCCGGGTTTCGATGCCGTTCAGCCATCGCGAGATCCGCGAGTGTCACCGGGTAGAAATTGTCGTCGGCCAGTGCCACGAACCGAAAGCCGCGCCGGCGCAATTCGATGATCTCGGCCACGACTTTGTCGACGGCCCGCTGCCGCGGCTTCTGTCCGTCGGTTCGCCACACCGAGCAAAACGAACAATGCTTCGGGCAGCCGCGGACCGTCTGCACGGAACCCCACATGTACCGGTCCTCCGGCAGCAACTCCCACCGCGCGGGCACGAAGCGTTCGGCGTCGACGCGGCCACCTTCGTAGATACGTTGCAGCGCGCCGTGTGTCGCGTGTTCGAGCACCAGTGGCCAGATGACATCTCCGTCACCGCGAACGACGGCGTGTGCGCCCCCGAGCTGATAAGCCTCATCCGGGAACAATGTGGCGTGGATGCCCCCGAACACGACATGGGCACCACGGGCGTTCGCAAGCGTCCCGATGTCGTAGCCGCGCAGTGCGTTGCCGGTGTGGATGCCGATGCCGACGATGTCGCCGGCTTGCACGGCGTCCACGTCGAACGGTTCCAGCGTCTCGTCGACGATCTGTGGCCGGCCATACGCTGGCGGTGTCGCGCCCGCCAACACGAAGAGCCACCGGGGCGTGATGACGCCAACGCCGAACGACAGGTGGCTCGGATTAACGAGATGGATCATTGTGCCGTTGTGTTGTGTTCATCGCGCCTCATTGCGCCCTGCATTGTTATTGCCCGCTACGCCACGACAGTCGAGCACACCGGGTGTGCGTCGCTAGAGGCTCGACGCTAAGACGTGCCTGATCGGAACACAGACGGCTCAGCAACCTCCGTCTTCGTATCGGCCCGGGCGAGTGCCACCTCCAACGCGGCGGAGTGGCGCGCCACCCCTTCGGGCGTTTCGACGGGTTGGTTGAGGTCGCCTTCGTGGGCGCGCGTCCGTTCCACCATCCGTCGGGCGCCATCGCGAATGTCTGCGAGATGTTCGAAAGAAAACGGGCTCGACATCGTCATGCTCCTGCGCGATAGCCGCGGCTACCGGGAACTCGGGGCTGAGGCGACGTCACACGTGGCGTGGCACCAGTCTAGCGGGAAAAATGCAGTCTATCGTACAACTGGCACCCAGCGCGTGCCGAATGCCCGGTGGGATGCGGCTGCGCGAACTCACGGACTACGTGTATCGGCTGCTCACGACAGATCCGCCGCCTGAACCGGAGTGAAACGACAGCGTTTTGCAGAAATCGAGCGACACGGTGCTCGATCGGATAGAATGGGGACTCCTGCTTTTCTGAGCCCTCGGCCATCCTGGCCCAGCCCTCACCAAAGCCTTCTGCGTGAGGGGCACATGGCCATCGCCGTACCCACTGTTGCAGCGCGACCAGGCACACCGCCATTCCCACCCGTCACCGAGTCGACGACGTTCGACCAGCGCTGGGCGGCATGGCAGGCCAAGGGGGCCGCACACGACCGCGCCGTCCGGCGGAAGATGGCGATCGCCGCGCCCGTAGTGCTTGTCGTTGCCGCTGTCGTCCTGTACGCGCTCCTTGGACGCTGAGCGTGTCGTCTGTGCCGCTGGAGGGCCTATGCATTCATCCAATTTCAGTCATGGCACCGTTCGCTCACAGGCGACTGCGCCTACTCCCACCGTCTGCCCAGCATGTCAGTCGGCCGCGATCGCGACGACGGCGCGGAACCCTGACGAGAGCGCGTATTGGCGGTGTAGCGGATGCGGCGAGATCTGGAACGCCGCTCGAAGAGCCGCGTCCAGCGGAGGCGCTCGATGGCGGTGAGCACCAATGAACTCGAGTCTGTGCTCGAGGGACTGATTGCGGCATTGGACCGCCGAGTGCCGCGAGTCGAACAGGCCGGCGAGGCGGGCATCCCGCGGGATGCGGCGGCGCTTCGCGCCAAGGCGGTGAAGCGCCTGACGGCGCTCGTTCGGGACACCGCTCACCCCCCAACGTCAGCCCCCGATCCGCCCTAGCGGGTGTGTCCCATGCGACGGACCCCGTTCCCAACCCATCCCTCTGACGTCGCGGCGCTGACCGTGCCGGAGTTTACGTGCGATCTGGACTTGCGTGGGTCCGTCTCGCTTGATGCCGTCTGTCGACGCTTTGTCGACGACACCAACCGGGCGCTGGTCTGGTTCATCCGGTTCCGGGCACTCACCGCGTGGTGCGAACGCCCAGAGGTGGGTGTGTGGCTGCAATCGGAGCCGTCGCACGCGGACCACGCCTGTCGGCTCGCCGCGAGCTTCGCGTTGAACGACGATCGGGGATTCGACGCCGAACGATTTCGTTCGGCGGTTGACTCAGTGTCGATGCGTCGTCCATGAAACCGGTGGCCACCTTCGGATGACGAAGCTGGTTCAGGCCGAAGGGAAGACTTCTCCAACGTACCTCGCGACTCAGTCCGCGATGAGCGGCCAGCGGCGTTGTGGGTACGATGCGTCTCCGGTGCCAGACGGTTTCGCGGTCGTTCCGACAACCGATGTCGAGCTCACGGTCACCGAATCGCCTCCATACGGCGCGCCGATGACGCTCGTGCAGACTGGGCTTCTCGCCGGGGTGAGCGAAGCTCAGTCCCTGCCGTGTCGGTCGAGCCAACCGAGGAGCTGACCGATGCTCCCTTTCGCGAGGGCGATGCTGGTATCGGCCGCGCCGTAGTACAGGTTGATGCCATCGCCATCGGCGTCGAGGGTGTATCCGCACGGGAATGTGACGTAGCCGACGTCGCCTTCGCGCTCGTAGGTCGTTTCGGGCCCGAAGATCCACGAGTCGCCACGCAACAGACACTGTTCGGCCGTTTCCAGATCGAACAGCGCCGCGCCGAGCCGGTACAAACAGCCGGCTGCCGTTCGTCGGACGCCGTGATAGAGCATGAGCCATCCGCGCGACGTCTCGATCAGCGGCGGTGACAACCCAATGCGATTCGCATCCCACCACGATCCGCGCCGTGCCTGGAGCACCTGTCTGTGCCCACCCCAGTTACGCAAGTCCGGGGAGAAGGATATCCAGATGTCTGCACACGGATCCGTCCATGGCCGATGGAGGAGCGCGAATCGTCCGTTGATGCGACGGGGCAGGAGCGCCGCATCCTTGTCGTCCGGCTGCATCACCAACCCGTACCGCTCGAACGTCCGAAAGTCTGTCGTCAGCGCCAGGGCAACTCCAGGGCCTTCCTTGCTGAACGCCGTATACGTCACGACGTACTTCCCGAGCTCGTCGACGAAGGTAATGCGCGGATCTTCGATGCCCCACACTTCCTCGGGATGCCGTTCTGGATCGGGCCGCAACGTCGGCTCCGCATCTATGCGCCATCCGTCGACGCCATTGTCGGACCGCGCAGCACAAAGATGCGAGTGACCCCGCCGATCCTCGACCCGGCAGAGGAGAAGAGTGGTCCCGTCCGCAAGACGCGTCGCTCCCGCGTTGAACACCGTATGCGCCGGGTAGGGCCAGTCGGCGGCTGTCAGAAGTGGATTCCCCGGATGCCGCTGAAACAGCACTTCGTAACCAACGGATGACGTCATGTGGTGAGCTGCAAGGGGAGCGCTGGCGCGGGTTGGCTCTGGGTGCGGTAGGCTGCGCGCATCTCACACAATGCCAGCAGGAACGAGAGGGTCGCCTCCGCGCCCTGGTTGCGGTTGACGCGATCAGCATGGAGCCCGTCGCGGCAGCCGCCGGTCGACGGATCGTAGAGCCACTGCTGCAGCGCGTTCTGGCCGAGGAACCAGTCGAAGGCGCGGGTGCCGTGATCCATCCAGCGGGCGTTGCCGCTCACACCGTAAGCCGACAGACACGCAGACGTCACCGTACAAGCCTCAACCGGCTGCTGATCGAATAGCGCCGCGGCGCCGCCTCGCGCGAGGAAGCCGTTGCAGCCAATCGGAGCGAAATCGCCTTCAGCAGACAGCTGCAGGGACACCAGCCAGTCGAGAGAACGCAGGCCGCCATCAACGACGTCCGCCCGATGCATGCGCGCTCCCGACACGATGAGCGCCTGCGAGAGTCGCGCATTGCAATAGGTCACAGAATCCTCGAACCACGACCAGTCACGTCCACTGGATCGTTGCAAGAGACCAAACAGACGGGTCGCGAGATCCCCACGCAGCGATTCGACCGCACTGTCGCCCTGAAACGCGCGCAGGTATTCGTCGATGCCGAGGAGCACATAGGCCCATGCCCTGGGGCTGGTGAACGTCGTCACAGCCGGCAGTGCGGCATGGAACAGGTCGCCGGCGAGGCTGTGGCGCCCCGGATCGCCCGCCCGACCGATGACCGCGCCGAGCGCCCACAGCGCCCTCCCTTGGCTGTCCTCCGACCCGTGCGGCTCCAGCCAATGCCGCGAATATGAGAGAAAGTTCCGGAACCGACCCGACGACCGGTCAAAGGCGTAGTTCACGAACCCGAGGTAGCGAGAGGCGAGCGCCCGCACCGCCGCGGGGTCATCGGTGCCCGCCTCCTCGAGCAGCGTCGTCAGCAGCAGCGCGCGCGCGTTGTCGTCGAGGCAATAGCCATCTTCGTATCGGGGAATGCTGAACACCGCGTGCTGGAGGATGCCCGTGTCGTCGGTCAACGAGCGAACGTGCCTGAGGTCTATCTCGGGCCACCCGGCAGGACGACTGGCAAGCGTTTGCGCTGCGAACGAACTGCGACGGCGACGCGTCTCGCCTGCCAGCGCGCGCGAGAACGATTCGACATATTGGCGCGCCACCGCCGGCCACGTCATCTCCCGACCGTGCTCGGCCGCACGAGCGCACATCGCGCTGTACCGATCCGTGTCGTCACCCAGCCCGACGACCTCCCGCGCGACCGCGCTCGAATCACGCCAGGGCACGAGCACTCCGCGGCCGTCAGCGAGCAGCTCGCGAGCATAAATGTACGGTGTGGAGATGACCGCTTTGCCTGCCCCGACGGCGTACGCGAGCGTGCCCGACGTGATCTGCTCGGCGTTGAGGTAGGGCGTGATGTAGATGTCTGCCGCCGACAAGAACTCGGTGAGCTCGGCCTGGCTCACGAAGCGATTATGAAAAATCATGCTTCCATCGACACCGAGGTGCCGACCTCGCGTCTCGAGCATCAACCGATAGGCCTCGCCTTCACGCTCGACCACGTGGGGATGCGTCGCGCCGAGCACGACGTAGACGGTCTCGGGATGGGCCGCGAGAATCTCGGGCAGCGCATCGACGACATACTCGATGCCTTTGTCTGGCGACAGCAACCCGAATGTCAGGATGACGGTCTTCCCCTCCAACCCGAGACGTTCCTTGCTGCCACCATCGACAGGAACTCGAGGGATGCCATGTGGAATCAGGTCGATCTGAGCCGCGCAAATGCCATGCACTCGCTTCAGCAGCTCGGCGCCTGACGCGCTCATCACGATCAGCCGTTCTGATAGACCTGCCAGCTCCTCGAGCACCGTGCGCTGCGATGGATTCGGTTCGGACAGGATCGTGTGTAGGGTCGTGACGATCGGCATGCGCAGGGCTCGCAACAACTCGAGGAGGTGCGCCCCCGCCCTGCCGCCGAAGATCCCGTACTCGTGCTGGACCGATAGCACGTCCACCTGGTTGACGTTCAGAAAGTCGGCGGCGCGGCGATACGAGCTGAGGTCCCCTTCGCCGATTTCGAAGCGGACGCGTGAGGGGTACGCATGATGGCGGCCGGCGTCGTTCATGGCGACGACGAATCCGTCCGCGCCTGGCAGCCGTTCGACCAACGCATCCGTCAGATGCGTCGTGAACGTCGCGATCCCGCAATGGCGCGGCAAGTGATTCCCGAGCGTGGCGAAACGCCTGATCTGATCTCCACCCGACATGCCTGATCTGATTGTCATCGTGTCTGTTTCGCGAACACCGCATTGTGCGTGTCCTGGCAGGAGCACCAGGACAGTCCTTGCAGAAAGGCCTTTATGAGGGGACAGCTCAGGTACAACGGGCCTGAACAGCCACCTAGAAGCAGTCGCAGCAGCGTACGTCGCCGGGTCTTCGTGCGGCTGTTCAAATCAGGACAGGCCGGCGGTTCACGGCGGATTAAAGTTCGGCTATGAGTATCATTCGTGACGACGGCGACGAGCGCCAGACACGTGTCGAACGCATGATCGAGGAATTCCGCAAAGCACAACCGCGCCGGCTGGCCAAAGCAGCCGCCGTGAAAGACGGTGGTCAAGTAGTGGAGCTTCAGCGCGCCGTCGACGCCCAGGCGGTGGCCGCCGGGTCTACCACACCACGTAAGTGCACACTAGCATGATCGGTTGGACGACCGTGCTCGGGTGGGTCGGGATTCGACGGCCTGTGGCGGCGCCTGTTCCCGAGCGCGCGACGAGGATCTTGTCCCTCGAGCAGAGTACGCCGCACGTGCCTCGCGAGTATCGGGCGCTCTACACCTACCTGGACCGTCGCTACGCTTCGGTCGTCGTGCTGACGTTTGAGCAGATTGAGGCGCTGCTCGGATTCGCCTTACCGACGCCGGCAAGAACGGAGCGCGAATGGTGGACGGTCGTGGACCCACAACATCACTGCGCGGCGTGGACTGGAGCCGGGCGAAGCGCAGCACCGAACTGCGCCGCCGGAATCATTACGTTTGAGCGGCCGGTGTGACGGCGTAGAACACGCGAACACGACGCCGACGCTCCTTCAGTGGCTCCGCCGCGGCAGGAGATCCCAGTCGCTCTCAGTGCCGACAAGGAGGGTCGCGCTGCCTGCCCTGCACTCATGTCGGCGTTCGTTGTGGAAACAGCGCGTGGTCGAGCCTTCGCGCGGGCACGGCTGAAGCTCCGCCCTCATGACGGGAAGACGTTGTTCTTCCTCGGAAAAGTGGACCTGAACGACGTGTGGCTGCAATCGGGCACACTCGGCCGCAAGCCCGGGTGGGATGAATACTGGGAGGCGCGCCGATCGCTCGACCAGGTCCACGCATGAATCCAGCGCATGTTCGGGGACACGTCGCCCGAGCGTGGATCGATTACATCGTCGGCTCGTCCGTTCCGCGGGGTGTGCACTGGGTTAACCCTGTCGACGGCGCGCGCTAGTCGCTCCGATCGCGCATCAAGGAATCGACGCGGCGTCTGACCGCGCGTCGCGTGAGATAATGCGCTCGATTCCGATGCCGAGACCGAAAGCACCACGCGCTCAGCGACGCGCGAAGTCGCCGGCCTTCGACGCCGAGGCCTTCCTCACGTCCGCAGGCGCCGCGCGGCGCGTGATGACATATCCCAAAGGAAAGATCGTCTTCTCGCAAGGGCAACCGAGCGATGCCGTCATGTACATCCAGAAGGGGAGCATCAAGATCTCGGTGCTCTCCCGGACTGGCAAAGAAGCGGTGGTGGCGATGCTGGGCCCGGGAGATTTCTTCGGGGAAGGTGCACTGACCGGTCAACCGGTTCGGATCGGGACGGCGACCGCGACGGCGCCGACAACCGTGCTCATCATCGAGAAGGGCGTCATGCTTGGTCTTCTGCGCGACGAGCCCACCTTCTCGGAACGGTTCATCGCGTACATGCTGGCGAGGAACATCCGCATCGAAGCCGACCTGGTCGATCACCTCTTCAATTCCAGTGAAAAGCGGTTAGCGCGGGCGCTGTTGCTGCTCGCGCGGTACGGCGATCAGGCCGGACCCGAGCGACGGGTACCGAAGATCTCGCAGGAAACGCTCGCAGAGATGGTCGGGACGACGCGTTCGCGCGTCAACTTCTTCATGAACAAGTTCAGAGACCTTGGATTCATTGAGTACAACGGAGATATCAAGGTCAACACGTCGCTTCTCAGCGTCGTCCTCCACGACTAGGTGATCCGCGGGGGGAGTCCGCTTCGAACCCGCCGGCCCACTGGCGAATCACGGTACGCAACTCGTCTGCCTGCTCTTGGAGCTGGCGCATCCGCTTCGTCTGCTCGGCGAGATCGCGACAGAGTTCAGTGATTTGGCCCTCAACCACATTCGGCAATTCGACGGGTTGAGGTTGTTCCTGTTTGCGCAACCCGCGGCCTGCGACTGCGGACTTCGGCATGGGCATCTCCTCGTGCCGTATCCTGACAGGCGGGAATGCCGATGTATGTACTCTTTGGAACGGAACGCACGAGTTCGTGGAAAATTGGGCAATGGGCCTTCACGAGCGTATGCAGCTCAATCGTTGTGCTGCGTTACGTTGCGCCGACGTACCAGCGGGCGGCCTCGGCAGCTGCGACTGATTGAACATCAAGCCGTAGAAGGCGCTCACGCTGGCCTTGTTCCGTTCTGTGGTCACGAGCCCTCTTTCGCGCGAAATTGAGGCTCAGCGGCTCGGCGTCGGCGATCGTGGCGGTGCCGAAATCGCCGCCGTTTGCGCCGGACATGACGATGGCCTTGTGGTAGAGGCCCTCCGTGAGCGTCGAGGTGCCGCGGCCTCGAGCGCGGATCGGGTCGATCCGCGGTCTTGCGCCGCTCCCGCCGTGCCCGCCGTCGTGTGAGCCGCGAAGAGGCCCGCGCCCGCGGCCAGCACGTCACGCCGGCTCGGCGCTGCCTGCCTGTGTTCCCGTCGGTCATCGTCGCTGTTCTTGAACATCGTTCTTACTCCAACTCGATGGCACCGGTTGCGTGCAGCCCACCTCACTGCACGGTCTGGCCGCCGTCCACGACCAGGGCGTGCCCGATGGTGAACGCTGCCGCATCCGAACACAGCCAGAGAACGGCGCTGGCGATCTCCTCGGGTCGGCCCATCCGCCCGACCAGCTCCTCGGAAACGACCTTCGCTCGGTCCTCCGGAGTGCCGCCGGTGAAGCGATGCATCATCGGCGTGTCGATGTAGCCAGGGCACACGGCATTCACGCGGATGTTCTGCGCGGCATAGTCGAGGGCCGTCGCCCGTGTGAGCCCAATCACCCCGTGTTTCGCAGCGGTGTACGCGGGGCTGCCCTTGATGCCGATGACGCCAGCGCCCGACGACGTATTCACGATGGCGCCGCCGCCCTGCCTGAGGATCAGCGGGATCTCGTGCTTCATACACAGGAAGACGCCCCGCAGGTTGATGTCGAGAATCCGGTTCCACTCGTCCTCGTCATAGTCGCCGGTCGGCGCGGGGTTCCTCGGCTCGACGCCCGCGTTATTGAACGCGACGTCGAGTCGTCCGAACGCTTCGACGGTCTTGTTCAACGCGGCTCTCACGTCATCCGTGCGTGTCACGTCGCAGCGAACAGCGAGGGCGCGACCACCCGTGTCCTCGATCAGGCGTGCGGTTTCCCGATTTGCCTGCTCGTCGACGTCGGCGACCGCCACACTCGCCGCTTCTCGGGCAAAGGCCTGTGCCGTCGCGCGCCCGATGCCGCTGGCGCCGCCGGTCACGAATGCCACCTTACCGGCGAAGCGCTCCGCTCCCTTCGTCTTCATTTGCTGCCCTCCTGACTGACGCACCGCGACGAGCGGTAGTCGACGACGAGAGTTGTCATGCCTCGACCTGGTCTCCCGTGGCACCCGCGGGCACTACCGCGCACCAAGGGCGGCGTCCAGTCCCTCGGGGTTGTCCACGCGGCCGATGTTCGTGTAGCTGTACGTGGTCGAGAACGACTTATAGAAGAGGACCAGTGTGCTGGACCCGTACATCATCAAGTCCCCCGTGTGGATGGCCGGAGGCGTCGACGGCTGAGTGGGCACACTCGCCGACAACCTCGCGAACTTCTCGTTGCCATTCAGCTCTGTCATCGTGAGCGACAGCGGCAGCAGCTTTTGTGAAGGCGGCGGCCGTGGCATTGTTCGCCAGGGTGGCGGCGAAGGACTTGTCCCCAATCCTGACTTGCGAGCGCCTTGCGGCTCAACAATTCGGCCGCCCTATATCTGCCAGCAGTCCAGCAATTTCCTCGAAAATCAGCGTAACGTGCCGGGCCTGGCTTGAGTAGCTGGTACAATCTGCAAAGCTTGTTAAGCAGGAGTAAACAATCGTGCGCGACGAGCTCAGCGTCTTGTCGGCGTTCCTGGCAGTAGCGGATGAGCGCAGCTTCACGCGGGCCGCAAAGCGGTTGAACGTGTCCACGTCCGGCGTCAGTCAAGCGATCCGGAAATTGGAGGAACAGATAGGGGTGCGTCTTCTGACGCGCACGACCCGCAGTGTGTCGCCCACCGATGCCGGCGATCAGCTGCTGGCACAACTCCGGCCCGCACTCTCTGACATCCGGGGCGTCTTGACCACGCTGTCCGGTCTGCAGTCGACGCCTGTCGGACGCATCCGGCTCTTGTGCCCGCGGCTCGCCGCGAAGACCGTCGTCGGTCCGAAGCTCGGACAGTTCGTCCGCGACTACCCGGGCGTCGAGCTCGAGATCACGACCGACGACAGCCGTCTCGATCTCGTGTCCGCCGGCTACGATGCGGGCATCCAGTTCGGGGAATACATCGCACAGGACATGGTGGCGGTTCGCGTGTCGCCGGACCTCCGGCCGGCCATCGTCGGCGCATCCGGCTACTTCGACTCACACCCCAGGCCGACAGCTCCGCGAGACGTACTGAACCATCAGTGCATCCGCTTCCGGCACCGGGGCGAGGGCGTGTACAAGTGGGAGTTCGATAAGCGCGATGAGTCTCTCGCGATCGCGGTCCACGGTTCACTGCTCCTCGATGAACTCGATCTCGTGATTCAGGCGGCTCTCGACGGGGCGGGGCTCGCGTGGGTTGCGGAAGATCGGATTACGGAACACCTGGCGAGCGGAGCGCTGGTGCGCGTGCTGGAGGACTGGTGCCCGCCGTTTCCGGGCTTCTTCCTCTACTACCCGAGCCGTCGCCAGCAGCCCGCTGCTCTCTCGGCGGTGATCAACACGCTTCGCGTTGAGCGGGAACCGGTATTCGGGAACGGCGTTGATGGTGACTAGCGCGCACTGAGCGATAGCGGAACCCTTCGCACGACGAATTCAATGAGTTCGCCGCCACTTAATACTTCCTCCTGTGCGCCCGTAATCGTCGGCCTTTGTCGGCGGTATCGACCCCTACCTTACACAGTGGCTACACAGTTCCTGTCGTCAGTCGCTGCCGGGCCTCTGCTTTTCCGACCAAACGTCAGACAGCGCCTCAGTCGCGATTGGAGCGTGCAAGAAGCCATGCACTGCCGCTACGACGTACGTCCCCGGGCTTGCGCCTCGATCGTCCAGACGCCATCGCGTTTCCCGAACGTGTACGCAAGTGTCTCTGTCCGAACCGCCGACTGACCCTTGATCGTCACCGTGAGACTTCCTGATATCACGGCATACGCCGACGAATCCTCGACATTCCAGAAGCCCCACTCGTAGGACAGATGCTCGTGCGTCACGCCGAGGTTCTCACGCCATTTGTCGCAGTCAGTGAGCCAATTGGCTGGAGCATTCGGGTTCAACCAGCGATACGGTGCAATCCCATCAATGATGATTGCTGTGTCTCCGAACACGCTCAGAAACTGCTCCTTGTTGTGAGTATTGAAGCCGTCGACGTGGGCCTCGATCAGAGACTGGAGTGCAGCGGGTGGTGTGTTCGTCACGTTTACGGCCCTCGTGGGTTCACCTGGCAGTAGCCAGGTTCTTCCAGAACTGTTTCAGGCTATCGTCTGCACCAAAGAGCGTACTGAACACCGTCGAATCCGCGAGCAGAATCTCGCCCGCGCGCCGGCCATTTGGTGGCATCCACACGAACGAGTTGAACTCGCGATTGCCGGCTTCGGTAAACGGATGCGGCTTCGACATGTCGATCGGTTGGGTCCCGAGCACCTTGATGGCGGAAGTGTCGTCGGTCGTGACCGCGTAGTGCGGCAGGTGCTTGTGAAAGCTGAAATTGGTCACGCCAGTCAACCAGCCACGCGTGTCGAGATCCCGATAGGCGGTCAGCGGGGCAATGCGCGACGTCCCCGCCACCACTCCCGGACGCAGGCCATACCGGTTTTCCACTGGCACGCCCAGTCCCGTCATCAGCGACCGCGTGTACTTGCCGAAGCGTTGCTGCCGCGGAACGAGCGCATCCCCGTGGTGCGCGTATTCCATGGCGCGCTCCTTCATGTCCATCGAGATCCCGACGTCGTGGTGCGGCCCAAGGACGAGGCACGTGCCCTCGCGCGTCAACCAGTTGCGAACCGCCTCGATTTCATCAGCTGATGCTTCTTGCTCCGTGAGCAGATGGTCGAGCCCGAAGACAAAAAGCGTGTCGGTATCGCCGAGCACCCGCTCGTCGAGTGGCAGGCGGTACCCGGCCTGATCGACGCGCTGAAAGACGGGCACCGAGTGGCCCGTGACCTCGCCGACGAGTGCTTGGAACGGCATCCAGGCGCGGAAGAACAGCTCCAGTGCGCCCGCGATCCCCTGCTGAAACATCGTCGGATCGGACCATTCAGGCGTTTCCCAGAATGGCCACTCGACACGCCGCACTTCCGTCATGGTCGAGAACCGATTGTCGAGATCGCGGATGTCTCGATTCGCCTCGCCAGGGAAGCTCCAGCACACATAGATGCTGACGCGCCGTCGGCCGGCGATGAACTTCCGAGGTGAATGGGTTTGGTTGTACGTCCGCGCCGGTGTTCGTGCATCGGTCGTCGGGACGTAGATCTTGGCTTCGGTCATGACGGTCTCCTGCGCGATGGTGCAACCGAAAAGGTCACGGCCCCCGAGATCTGGAGCGTGTACCCCTGAAACGTCGATGTGTTGGAGAACTCCTTGAAGTACTTCAGGCCCAGACTCACCTTGCGCGCAGGGAGCGACACGTTCGACGCGAAGCCCAGCGCATGGACCTTGTATCGCGCGCGGCTCTCAGTCGCGGTGATGGTCGGGCCGGTCTTACCCGTCGTCTGCCACTGTTCATAGCCGATCACGCCCAGTTGCAGCTGCGTGTCGTCGTTGATCCGCACCGTGCGCGTCACGGAGTAGTCGATGTTGGCCGTCTGACCGGGATGAATGGCCGTGCCCTCCTGGACCGTGTGAAACTCGTACATGTGAAATGCGGACAGCGTCGTCCGCTTGTCACTCGTCAGAAAGAAAGTCACACCCGCTGACGGTGCATGTGTCCAGTAGCCTGAGCCGACATTGTCGGATGCGCCAGCGTTGAACCTGCCCGTCGGCATGAGAACGCCGTAGGCGGTTCGAATCCCGACACGCTCGGTTTGCCAGCCGAGGATGAACGGTTGAAGAAAGAAATCTGCGAACCCTCCACCAGCGCTGAGCTGACCTGTGGTGTCGGAGGCGAGCGAGTTGTTTGAGACCAGCAACGATCCGGTCGCCGAGAACCGTGCGCCTCCGAGCAACGTGCTCTTGGTCACCCAGACGAAGGTATTCAGGTCGATCATGACGGCGTTCGATCCGGTGGTGACCACCTCACCGTCGGGCCCCTTCAATTCCTCACGCGCGTTGAAGATGAACAGATTCGAGTACGTCAACCCCGAGTCCGGCGTCACGCCGGCGTTCGTGGCGTTCATGCCGGTCGGGTACACGCCTCGAACCTGCGCTGCCGCCTTCTGGGGCAGCGACGACATCCCGATGGCGACGAGAATCGCGAGCCACGAACGACGACACAGACGGAGGCTTCGCACGTGATTCCGCGCTTACCGTCCAACCGTCGCGTCTTGACCGGCCGTAGCGGGTTGCTGACGGCCGGCTAACCGGCGTGCCACCGGCATCAGCACCGCGAACGACACGATCATGATGACGGTGATCATGACGACCACCTTCGCATCGTCGAAGTTCTGGCCGGCGACGACGAGCGCCGCGGCCGTATTCCGCTGGGCAGTGCCCAACGAAAGGACTCCCCGCGTGTCCGTGCCCGGCCCGCCGAGCAACCAGCCGATACCGAAGCAGATCGCGACGAAAATCACGGCCGCCAGGATGCCGAACGAACCGAGAATGCTCAGCATGCTGCCGAAGTGTCCGGCGGTCGTGAGCGTCACGACGAAGATCATGCTGATGCTCGACACCGGTGCGACGAATGCCCTGACCCGAGCGGCGGCCGGTGCCTGCCAGGCTCTGAGCGCGAGCCCGACAGCGAGTGGAATCAGCATCAGCAGAATGAGCGAGCGGGCGATGTTGGCGGGATTCACGGAGACGCCTGCGAGCAATAGCGGGAGGACGATCGGCATGTAGCCGACCGTGATCACCATGAGGACGACCATTAGGCCGACCGCGAATGCCATGTTGGCCTTGGCTAGATCGGCGAGCTTCAGAAGAAAGGGTGCACCGCCCGCGACGCCAACCAGCAGCAGTCCGATCTGAAGTGGTTCATCGAGGGCGAGCACTCGCGCCAGCCCGATCGCGACAACGGGTGCCAGCACGAAATTCGCCAGCAGGGAGAGCACGACGAGCCGGCCGTTTCGCAACGGAGCAACGATTTGCGGCACGGTGAGCCCGAGACCGACGGACAGCGTGCTCGACACCACGAACACCACCACCGACGCGTTCGCACCGCTAATCAACAGGTCGGTGATTGACGTGGCATTCACGCTACGCGCCCTGGGAAAGGGAGGTTGTGTCCTGGCACGTGGCCTTGGCACCGGCCGCCAGAAAGCGAAGCGCTCGAATCCCCGGGAGAAAAAAGTAGGCGCCGCCCTTCATCGTCGTGAACGCCGGCAGGCCCGTGATCTTCTTTCTGATGGGTCGTTTGGGAATGGTCATGTCGTACGAGCCATCATGGGTACCGATGAAGGGATCGCGCTCATTTCCGAGTTCGTGGAAGCGCGGATCGTTGGCCCACACGTTCTGGGCGAACTCGAACTGCCTGATCAGGCTGGCACAACCGACAAAGGCGGCTATACCTCGTTCGACGCCATCGTCCGGCGCGCCCTCCGGTAACGGTGGGCCGTAGGTTCCGCCCCTGCGAATGATGCGGCGCCGATTCATGTTCACGGCCGTATCGCGCGGGTTCATGCGCCGGATGTGGGCACCGAGCGGAACCGCGTAGCCGTGCGGGTCCATCTTTCCGTAGTCGAAGTCGTTGCTGCGCTGCGGGTCCGCCGCAAGCTGCGGGTCGTCCTTCGTGGGGGCGAGCACGAGCGGCGCCCCACTCCGCCACCGGCCCATCAGCTTCGCGGCGACCAGTTCCTGTTCCTCCGGCGTGGCACCGTTCGCTTGCAAAAAGTCGCGAAACGCGCCCACATGCTCTTCGAGCCGGCGATAGGCGAGAAAGCTGCCGTTCCGCGCCAGGATCTCGGGCTGTGGCACCGGTCCAACATCCCCGTTCTCGTCTGGATACCCGAGGAAAAACTCCCCCGGCTTGAGCGGCGCGCCCGAACCCGGCGTCGGCTCGACGCCCATGCCGTCGATCTCCGGCTGCGACATGCGATCTCGATAGCCGAAGTGATCGTGGGCGTAGTCCAGCGGTGGCGTGGCCTCGAGATCGAGTGTCGAGAGCGCTTCCACCCCCGGGAACGCCGCCGCATAGCGCTGGTGCTCGTAAACACAGCGCTCTCGTTCGGGGACATCACGCGCGAAGAGGATCACGATCGCGTGAAGGTCGGGACTCGCAAGACCGCCCAGCCAGTGATCGGGGTGATTGGCTCCGGTATCGCCGAGAATGGCGGCACGCGCGGCCATTCCCTGGCGAAACTCCTCGGGGAACGTCGACAGGCAGGCCTCATCGACACCAAGCGCGCGCAGGCCGTTCCACGTAAACGCGACCGTGACCCAGCGTGAATCGAGCGGACCGCCGGAGTCGAGCGCACGGCCGCGACCCACGCGGTCGATGATTCCCGACAGCCAGGCTCGTCCCTGATCCGGCTGCCGAAAGCACAGGAACCCGTAGCGCGCCGCCAGTGCCCGCGGCCGTGTCAAGAGGAAATGTTGGATGTCGTCCAGTTCCAGCATGGGAGGTCACTGCATCTGGTCGAGCATGGACGAAAACGCGTCCTTCAGCGCGAGCGCTTTCTTGATTTCCGCGGCTGACACATACGGATATTCACCGTACTCGAGAAAACTGGGGCACTGGTGCTCGCGCACGAACTTGATGAAGGCCGGCGCGTTGGTCTTCCAGTCCATCGGAAATCCTTCGAGCTTCTCGAACACCGTGTCCACGCCGGTCGCTTTGAACAGCTGAATGGCGTCTTCAGTGTACTTGTCGAAATCGGTATCGAAGATTCCCTGGTACATGAAGTACGTATCTTGACCGATGTTGAACAGCACCCATCGCAGGTAATGCAGCTGCAATGGCGCGAGCGCGTGTGGGCTCGCGGCAATCGCGTCCTCGATGCGCTTGCCGTAAGCGCGAATCTCGGGTTCAGTACCCGGTTTGATTTTCGCGATGATGGTGAAGCCATGGCAGGCAGGGGTTCGGGGGTAGGTCGGGCCGTACCTGCCCTGTTCGAGGGTGAAATAGCCTTCCTTGGGAATTGCCTTCGCTGCCGGTTTGGTCCAGGTCTGGTCCGGAGAAGTACTGGGCATGTTGCTCCTCATTGAGTCGCCATCAACAAACGCCTTGACCACATGTGGAGCGCTCAACTGCCGATTGCGATGGCCTGTCTTGTTTTGTCCGCCGCGCAATCCCGTCTCGGATCCCGCAGCAGCTCGCAGAACGGCACGAGATGTGCTGAGCGAATGGGCCGCTCCTGGAAGGGCAGCTTCTGTGCCAAGGAGCGGCGCCCGTGAGCCTCGGCAAACGATGAGAAATGGGCCAGGATTTCGGAATAGTCTGCTCAGCATGGGCGTCGCGTCGTCTTCTACCTCCGAAATACCGGAGGCGCTCCGGAGCTCTCCGCAGCGTGATCTCGTCTTGCGCACCAAGCTGCGCGCATTTCATGCGGCAAGCGGTCGGGTCTACGGCCGTCAGCGCTTGTGGAAGATTTGCAGGAGGACGGCGAGGCCGTCAGCGAAGAGCGCGTCCAACGATCGACGACTGACGTTGAAGGCGCTCGAGATGGCGGTCCAGCGTCGCTGTCCCGGGCTCGGGTTGCTGCATCATCATTCTGATCGCGGATGCACCTACACGTGTGAGGACTACCAACGGTACCTCGCCACGCACGGGATCACGTGCGGCATGAGTCGGCGCGCCGACTGCTACGACAATGCGGTGATGGAGAGCTTCTTCGCCACCGTGAAGAAAGAGGAAACGGATCGGTTCCCGAGCTATAGCAACGCGAAGGTGGCGTTGTTCGACTACCTCGAGGTGTGGTTGTAACCACCGTCGTCGACATTCGACACTTGGTCAGATCAGTCCGGCCAGGTTCGAGCGCGAGGCGGCGGCGTAGGGCATGGACGCTGCCATTCCCGTGGACGCCAAGAACGCGCCCACCGGGATTTGGAAAACCCGCACAGAACGCGGTTTCCCACGAGCGTCCACCCCCATCATTCTTTGGTGTATGAAGAAGAAGACGAAAGACGAATTCGCGCCAATAAATTAATTAACCTGTCCACCGATTCGGATCAGGTCCGTCCGCGTTCCGAACATGCTGACGCGGTCCAGGACTTGCCGCTGGCGACGGGGACGACACGACGTTGTGCCCAGGCGGCGAAGAGCGTATGCGACGTCTGATGAGCGTCATCTCCTCGGGCCGGGGAGATCAGAAATCGCTCGTCACGCACCGCTACACACTGGCGGACATTGTCGCGGCTTACGCTGCCGCCTGCCCGCGCATCAATCAGCGAAAAACGTCCTCACGCGCCGTCGTCGTGATGGCGATGACCCCGGGGTGCTTCAAGCGCCGCTCGACCGAAATCGCGTAGTACCGCTCTTTTACCCCATTCGTCCGCCCGACAACACGGACTCCGTGGAACCTGCAGATGTCCTGCTCGATTGCCGCGGGCGCCGGGAACACAGCTGGCGTCGCCTGGCAGAACACCTTCATGAGCGCGGTGTCCTCGAACTCGCCGATGACTCGCAACCGCAGCTCCTGCTTTGCGCACCATTCGTCGATTCCTCTGCGCAGCGCAGTGTTCGGCGCCGGCAGCAGCGCTGGCGCGTCTGTGAGCGATGCCGGGAACTTTCTGCGCAGGCGCGACGCGAGCGCCGGGGGCGCGAAGAACGACGTGTCCGACTCACCCAACAGATGACTGAACGCCTTCACCCGCACGTGTTCAGGTGCGGGTGTGTCAGTGATCACCACATCGAGCGAGTGCGTAGCGAGCTCCGCCACCAGCCGCTCGGTGCTGTCTTCGCGACAGATCAAATGGATCGCCTCCGGACTCTTGAGGGCGGGGCGAAGTAGCCGATAGACGACCAGTTTCGGAACAGAATTCGCGACGCCGACGGTCAACTGGAGGGGGCGCCCTGCAGGGCGGCCGCGCAACGTCTCCAGGAGCTCACGGCCGATGCTGAAGATTTCGTCCGCATAGCGATACACGAGTCGCCCGACGTCGGTGGGGATCAGCGTGCGGCCCTGACGCTCAAACAGGCGCTCGCCCAGCGAGTCCTCGAGTTGGCGGATTTGAGCGCTGATCGTCGGCTGCGCAAGTCGTAGCTTCTCCGCCGCCTTGGAGATGCTCCCCTCGCGTACGACCGTCCAGAAATACAGCAGATGATGATAATTCAGCCACTCCACTCGCACTTTCCATCTCAGACCGACACATAGATTATCTCTCACGATACGCTCCGAACTATCTAATTGTCTATCCAACATCGTCCCCGTACGCTTGAAGGGTTGGCACAAGGAGAGAGCAATGCTGAACGGAAGAACGATGAGTGACATAGCTGGGCCCGCGGTTGCTGGCGGGCTGCTCGTGGCGATCGTCTGGGCAATAGTCGAACTCGCGCCCATAGCCGCGCGGCGTTGGTTCGGCTTCTAAGGGAGGAGGATCCGTGGTCACTTGGAGTCCGACAGACCGTGAGTGGTCCCAACGAATCCTGGCGGAGTACCGGGAGATGCCCGGACTGCCGC
>DASPFV010000187.1:0-5169 GCA_035620975.1 Vicinamibacterales bacterium | reverse complement strand
TTCTGGACGATCATGGGCCCGGACGGGGGCGGTGAGCCGTCCGGCGACCTCGCCGAGGCGATCGACGACGCGTTCGGCGGCTTCGCGGCGATGAAGGAGCAGGTGAACGCGAACGGCGTCGCGCGCTTCGGCTCCGGCTGGAGCTGGGTCGTCTGGAGCGGCTCCGGGCTCGAGGCCTACTCGACCGCGAACCAGGACTCGCCGCTGTCGCAGGGGCACGTTCCGATCCTCGGGATCGACGTCTGGGAGCACGCCTACTACCTGCGCTACCAGAACAAGCGTCCGGACTACCTCGCCGCCTGGTGGAACGTCGTCAACTGGGACGGGGTTAATAGGCGATTCAAATGAGGCAATCCATATCGATATGGATATTGCCGATTGCCGATTGCGGATTGCAGATTGAATTGGACAATTGGGAGATCGCCGATTGTTGATTGTCTGATTGTCTGATTGTCGAGTGGGATTGCGGATTGCGGATTGCGGATTGCCGATTGCCGATTGGGAGTGTCGACTCGATTGCCTGGAGGGAGTGCACTCCTCCCAGCCGGCCCCGGATTCACCAATCACAATCATCCGATTCGGCACCTTCGCCAATCAAGGACACCGCCAATCGGGATTCCGATCAATCCGGATTCCGCAATCCGACTCCAGCAACCACCAGTCCGCAATCCTGCAATCCTGCAATTTCCCGATCCGCGGAAATCCGCGTTCATCGGCGTCCCGTCGCGAAGCAATCCGCGGGAATCCGCGTTCATCCGCGTCCCGTCACGGACAATCGTGACGATTGCCACATGAAATCGGCAATCGGCAATCGGCAATCGGCACTAGAATGCGTTCGTGACCACGGAGTCCCACCGGAGAGATTCGCCCCGATCCGTGCGGTGCTACGTGCTGACCATCAGCGATTCCCGCACCGACGCGACCGACACCAGCGGGGCGGCGATCGTCGAGCTTCTGAGAGCCGCCGGGCAGGAAGTGGTGGGGCGCCGGATCGTCAAGGACGATCCGGCGGCGGTACGCGGCGCCGTCAAGTCGATGGAGGGCGTCGCCGACGTCATCATCACCACCGGCGGCACGGGGATTACCGGCCGCGACAGCACGTACGAGTCGCTCGTCGGGCTCCTCAGCAAACAGCTCGACGGCTTCGGCGAGCTGTTCCGCATGCTGAGCTACCAGGAGATCGGATCCGCCGCGATGCTGAGCCGCGCCTGCGCGGGTACCATCGGACGGATGGCGATCTTCTCGCTGCCTGGCTCCGAGCACGCCGTCCGACTGGCGATGAAGAAGCTGATCCTCCCCGAGATCGGCCACGTCGTGCGCGAGCTGCGCCGGTGAGCTGACAGGGCCGTCGCATGCGTCCGATTACCGAGACGATCCCGCTCGTCGAGGCGCGCGCGCTGCTCCTGCGCGCCGCGGATCCGATCGCCCGGACCGAACGCGTGGCGCTGGACGAGGCGCACGGGCGCGTGATCGCCGGCGCGGCCGTGGCGGCGGTCGACGTGCCGCCCTTCGATCGCGCCGCCATGGACGGCTACGCCGTCCGCGCCGAGGACACCTTCGGTGCCGGCCCTTACCAGCCGAGGACTCTGCGCTGCACGGGGAAGCTCTACACGGGCCAGACGGCCGGGCGGCGCCTGGAGCCCGGCGAGTGCATCGAGATCGCCACCGGCGCGCCGATGCCCGACGGCGCCGACGCCGTCGTCATGGTCGAGGAGACCGAGCGGACGGCCGACGACATCCGCGTGCTCACGCCGGTCTATCCACGCCAGCACGTCGGGCGCCGCGGCGCCGACATCGCGGCCGGGCAGCCGCTGCTCGATGCCGGCGAGCTGCTGACGCCCGCCAAACTGGGAGCGCTCGCCGCGACCGGCACCGTGGACGTCGACGTCTATGCGCGTCCGCGCGTGGCCATTCTGTCCACCGGCAACGAGATCGTCGCGCCAGGCCGGCCGCTCGGACCCGGCCAGATCTACGACATCAACCGGTTCACGCTCGCGGCCATCATCCAGACCCACGGCGGAATCCCTGTCGTGCATCCTCCAGTGCCCGACGCGCTCGACGATCTCGTCGCTGCCGTCCAGGCGGCGTCGGCCGACGATCTGCTCGTGTTCTCGGGCGGCAGCTCCGTCGGGGAGCGCGACCTGATGCTGGATCTGCTGGCGCGCCACGGCGACCTCGTCTTCCACGGCGTTGCGGTCAAGCCCGGCAAGCCGACCGTGTTCGGCCGGATAGGCGGCAAGCCCGTGCTCGGTATGCCGGGGTATCCGACCTCGTGCCTGTCGAACGCCTACATGCTGATCATTCCGATGCTCCGGCGGATGGCCCGGCTGCCGGAGTACCAGCCGCGGACGATCACGGTCCCGCTCGCCAGGCGCATCGTGTCGACGACGGGGCGGCACCAGTTCTACACGGTGCGCGTGGTCGACGGCGCGGCGGTGCCGGCGTTCAAGGCGTCGGGCGACATCACCAGCATGTCCAGCGCCGACGGTTACATCGAGATTCCAGCCCGCACCGACATCGTCGAAGCCGGCGAGCTGGTCGAAGTCAGGCTCTTCTGACCGTCCATGGCGCTGCGGTCCAGCCTGGCCACCGCCCCGCCGTTCACGCTGCCGACGCAGAAGGGGGACCTGCGGTCGCTGGAGGACTTCCTGAAGAAAGGGCCCGTCCTGCTCGCGTTCCATCGGGGCACCTGGTGACCCAACTGCAGGCGCCGGTTCGGTGAACTGGCAGATCGGTCGGCCGATTATCTGAAGCGGGGCGTGCAGGTCGTGGCCGTCGTGGCGCAATCGTCCACGGTGGTCCGCCGCTACATCGAGGAGTCGGGGCTGCCGTTCAACATCCTCGTGGACGAGACGCGCGAGGTGCTCAAGGCCTATGGCGTGTGGCACCGCTTCGGACTGGACGCTTGGAACATCGCCCGGCCGGCGGTGTTCCTGATCGACACCGGCGGGGCCATCCGCTACTCGTTCATCGGCCAGCGTCAGGACGAGTTCCCGGCATTCAGCGAGATCGACCGGGCGATTGGCGAAATCGACCGCTGAGGGGCGAGAAACGACGCGCGAGCGCTCATCGCCAACATCGAGAATCGCGATCGACGATGCAATCGACAATCACAAACCCGGCAAGTGGAGTCCGCAATCGCCATTCGGCGGTCGTCAGCGTGGGACTGGCCCTGCTGGCGCTGCTCGGCGGGCTCGCGGCCGCGCAGCCGGCGGACCCAGCCGAGAAATGGGTGCAGTCGACCCTGAAGAAGATGACGCTCGATCAGAGGATCGGGCAGCTCATCGTCTCGTCGTTCCAGTCGAGTTACCTCAGCACCGATTCGCAGGAGTTCGATCGCCTGCTGACAGCCGTGCGCGAGTACCACGTCGGCGGGTTCCACGTGTTCGGCGCGTCGGAGGCGGCGCCGCCGGTGCTCCTGAACCCGGCGTATGGCACGGTCACGCTGGGGCAGCCGCTGGCGGCGGCGTCCACGCTCAACCGCCTGCAGGCCGCCTCGGCGACCCCGCTGCTCAACACCGGCGACTTCGAGGCCGGCGTCGGCTTCAGGATCACGGGCGCCACGGCGTTCCCCCGCGCGATGGCGTTCGGCGCCGCGCGGGAGGAGCGGCTCGCGTTCGAGGCAGGACGGGTGACCGGCGTCGAGACCCGCGCGCTCGGCGTCCACGTCAACTTCGCGCCCGTCGTGGACGTCAACAACAACCCGCGCAACCCGGTCATCAACACGCGCTCGTTCGGCGAGGACCCTGCGCTCGTCTCGCGCATGGCGTCGGCCTACGTCCGCGGGCTCCAGTCGGCCGGCGTCCTGGCGACGCTCAAGCACTTCCCCGGGCACGGCGACACCGACGTCGACTCCCATCTCGGTCTGCCGGTCATCAGGCATCCGCGCGAGCGACTGGAGCAGGTCGAGCTGCCGCCCTTCAAGGCGGCCATCGCCGCCGGCGCGGGTGCCGTCATGACCGGGCACATCGAGATTCCCGCGTTCGACCCTTCGCCGGGGACACCGAGCACGCTCAGCGGGCCGACGGTCGGCGGCATCCTGCGCCAGGAGCTGGGGTTCGGCGGACTCGTCTTCACCGACTCGATGGGCATGCAGGGCGTCACGAAGGTGTACGGGCCGGGGGAAGCGGCGGTCCGCGCCGTCGCCGCGGGCAACGACGTCGTCCTGCACTCGCCGGACGATGGCGCGGCGTTCGCGGCGATCCGGGAGGCGGTGAAGACGGGACGGCTTGCCGAAGCGAGGGTGAACGCGTCGGTCGAGCGTCTGTTGCGAGCGAAGGCGCGCGCCGGTCTGCACGCGCGGAAGACCGTCGATCTCGAGGCGATTCCGTCCGTGGTGGGAACGCGCGCGAACCAGGCGGTGGCCGACGAGGTGAGCCGCCGATCCATCACGCTCGTGAAGGACGAGCGCAAGCAGGTGCCGCTCACGATCGCGCGCGAGGCGGCCGTGCTGTATCTCTCCGTGCTGGATTACCCGGGCGGCTGGCGCATCGCGGCGCCGAGCCGCACGTTCATCCCCGAGCTGCGGGCGCGATGGCCGAACGTGACGTCGATCGAGCTGTCGGACCGCACGACGGCATCCGAGCTGGATCTGGTGCGGGCGACGGCCGGCCGGTACGATGCCATCGTCGCCTCGGTCTTCGTCCGGGCTTCGTCGGGCAGCGGCCGCCTGGACCTCGCCCCCGCCCTGCAGCGCCTGCTGCAGGATCTCGCGCGGCAGACGGCCGCGTCCGGCCGCCCGCTGGTCACGACCTTCTTCGGGAACCCGTACGTCGCGATGTTCCTGCCGGAGCTGCCGGCGATGCTGCTGGCCTACGATTTCTACGATCGCGCCGAAGCGTCCGCGGTGCGCGCGATCGCCGGGGAGGCCGCGATGGGAGGCCGGCTGCCGATCGCGCTGCCGGGGCTGTTTCCGGAAGGGTTCGGGCTCGAGCGGGCGGGTCCGCCGGCGGGCGCGGCGCGATGAGCGTGGTATACTTCGAGTTTCGTATCCCGGCCGACGACGGTCACCGCGCGAGCGGCGGCCCTGGCGGCCGCGGCAGTCGATCGCGCCCATAGCTCAGCTGGATAGAGCGTCTGGCTACGAACCAGGAGGTCGCACGTTCGAGTCGTGCTGGGCGCACCAATTCAATCAACAACTTAGCGAGGCGGAAGTTTCTAGGTGCCGAC
>DASPFV010000186.1:0-14070 GCA_035620975.1 Vicinamibacterales bacterium | reverse complement strand
GTACGTCAGTGCAAGACCTGACCCCACCGCGGCACGCTCGCCGGGACCGGCTTGTCGATGCGCGGACGTTCCGGCGAATCCGCGATGGCCCAGATGCTCGCGAGCGCGGTGCGGGCGATCGCCTCCATCTTCTTCGGGTCCAGGAAGCGGGCCTCGTCCGACGGCAGGTGATAGCGATCGTGGATGCCCGTCGTGAACCCGATCGTCAGGATGCCGCGCTCCAGGAATGGGCCGGCGTCCGTGCGCGGGTAGAAGAACTCGCTGTCCGCCCTGTCGTGGTCGCGGTTGAACCGCAGGTTCAGATACTGGCGATTCACGCGCTCGAGCAGCGCGTCGGCGCGCGCGCTCAGCACGCCCGGCCCGATCAGGTAGACCTCGTTCGGGCCGGTGACGCGCGTCTCCGATGCATCCGCCGTCCCCGGCGCACGCGTGGCGCCGATCATGTCGATGTTGAAATGCGCCACGACCTTGCCTTCGGAAACCGGGGGCCGGCTGACGAAGTAGCGCGTGCCCCAGAGCCCCTGCTCCTCCCCGCTGTCCCAGATGAAGACGAGTGAGCGCTTCGGGCGCGGAGCCCGCATCATCTGCTCGGCGATGAGCAGCGCGGCGGCACTGCCGGTGGCGTTGTCGTCCGCG
Organism: Vicinamibacterales bacterium; assembly: GCA_035620975.1. Lineage (GTDB taxonomy): Bacteria > Acidobacteriota > Vicinamibacteria > Vicinamibacterales > 2-12-FULL-66-21 > DASPFV01. The sequence continues at coordinate 13,434 of DASPFV010000186.1, read as the reverse complement.
GAGTTGTAGACGGCGTCGCCGTCGATCGCGCGCGAGCCGACCGCGCCGTCGAGGTGCGCCTCGACCGTGACGTACTCGTCCCGGAGGGCCGGATCGCTTCCCTCGATCAGGGCCACCACGTTGTACGGACGGTGCACCACCGTCTGCGTCGCCGGCACGTTCAGGGTCACGGACTTCGCGAACTGGAACGAGGCAGGGTAATCCCCCTTCTCGCCACGCTCGATGATCTCCCCGCTGTCCGCGCGTTCGCCCGCAAACAGCGCTTCGGTCGCCGATGACGCGAGCACGATGGACGTCACCGACGGCGCGGCATAGGCGGAGGGGACGGGCGGTTCCAGCTCCCGCCGCGCCGTGTTCTGGTTGCGCGCCGCCTCCTGACTGGCGCGCGGGCTCGACTGGCCGATGAACACCACGCCGGCCGCGCCCAGCCGGGCGGCTTCGGCCAGCGGAGCGCTGGCACCCACGATCACGCGACCGATCTGCTCGACGGACGCACCCGTCGGCAGGGCGCGCCCGCCGTGCGCGACCACCAGCTTGCCCCGCACGTCGAGACCGGCGTAGGGGTTGATTTCGCTGTCCTGAACGGTCCAGCCGTGCCCGACGTACACGAGCGGCAGTTCACCGGCGAGGGGGGCCGCGAACGAACGCATGACGAAGTCATCCCCGAAGCGGAAGCGTTCACCGCCGATCTCGACCCACGCCGCGTCGACGTCGACCCGAGACTCGTGCATCTCGTAGCGCTGGAAGAACGTCCCATCGTCTCCGAATGGTGTCACCCCCGCCTGCTTCAGGCGGTCGGCGACGTAGGCTGCGGCCTTGTCGAAGCCAGGCGATGGCGTGTTGCGCCCCTGCAGTTCGTCGGAGGAGAGGAACGCCAGTTCCTTCGCGAGCTGCGCGCTGCTGATTCCGTCGGCGGCGGCCCGCACCTCGCGGGGCAGCACGCTTTCTTGCGCGTGGACGATTGGACCGACGAGCGCGAGCGCGACGACGAGTGTGCGTATCGGCATGGAAATGGAAGCTCGAGGAAACGGATTACCGTCCGGGAAATCCCGGATGCGCCTTGATCTCGCGAATCTGCAGTATATGCCGTTGCTCGTGCGTGGAGATGAGCAGCGCCCACTGGTATGCGTCACAGCCCTGCCGCTGCACGAACCTGTTCCGCAGGTCGTCCTTCGTCGTCTTCGCGTACTCCAGGAGGCGCAGGTGGTGCTTGCGGTACTCGGCGAGGCCGGTCTTGATGTCGCGCAGCTGCTGCTTCGGCAGTTCGGGCGCCACCGCCGGCTCGCGGTTCGTGCGGTCGATGCCGTACCAGAGGATGTCGAGGTCCGTGTTCCTGGAAGCGCGTGTGCTCGGGCCCGCGCGCACCGCGCTCTGCAGATCCTCCCAGTAGATCGGCCCCACGACGACCAGGTGCTCGAGCACCTCCAGGATGTTCCAGGTGTCCGGCGCAGGCCGGAACTCGAGCTGCGCCTGCGAGAGGCCGGTCACTTCGTCGATCAGCCAGCCGGCGGTCATCTCCAGGTGGGCGACGAGGTGCTGGCGATCAGAGCTGGCGAGCCCGGATCCCTGGCGGGCGCCGGCAGCGAGCACCAGCGCGGCGGCTGCGAGCGCGGTTATCCGCATGGCGCGCCGGCTATTATCTGCCAGCCCGGCGCGCGGCGTGCCTGAAGCCCGGCGATGGCGCTGCCCGAGTAATGATCAGCCAGGCCGTCGTCGCTCGATCACGGAGTCGTGCCCCGCCCGTGGTTGGTCCCTGTGAGACCTCGGTTTCCGGCGGAGCAGCAGCTGCAGCATCTGCTGGGCGGTTTCGAGGGCGCCGCCGGCCCTGGGTGGGGCGCGCCGGTCTTCACGTCCGCTGCCTGCGGGTCACTGCAAACCGGCGGACCAGTTGAGGATGAGTTGCAGCGGCGCCGGCCGCTCGCTGCCGGATTTCGCCAGCAGGAAGCGCTCGCCGTCCGGGGTCACGGCATAGTTCGTTTCAGTCGGCCCGCCGAGGCCCGTGGCGAACAGCGGCGTAGGCAGGGCCAAAGGATTCGCCGTGCCGGTGCCGACCGACACGGCCATGAGCCTCTGATCGCCCGCGATGTAGAACAGCGCCCGGCCATCGACCCGCCACTGGGGCTGTACCCCTCCACGCGGCGAGACGCGTTCCGGACGCTGAGTTCCGAGGGCCCCAGCGGCGATCCCCTCCGGGAAGCCCTTCAGGTAGATCTGAGGCTCGCCCGTTTCGTCCGACGTGTACGCGAGCCACAGGCCATCCGGCGACAGCACGGCCTGCGTTTCGTTGAACTCGGACTGCAGGACCGGAAAGGGTTGCCCGCTCCCGTTCATTGGCAACGCCCAGATGTCCCAGCCGTTTGTAACGGTCTCCTGCTCGAACAGGAGCACTGCGCCGTCGCCGGACCATCCCGTGGGGACCTTCCGCTCGTCGGATTTCAACAGCAGCCGCTCCGGTTCCGAGCCGTCGACCGGCTTGATATACAAGTCCATCGTGCCTTCCCGGTTCGACGCGAAGGCAATCCGGCTGCCATCGGGCGACCAGATCGGTATCCAGTCGAAGCCCGGATGCGAGGTCAACCGTGTGGTCACGCCCCGCGCTCGGTCCTCCAGCCAGATGTCCCCCGCGCCGGACGCGGCGTCGATTCGATCGAACGCGATGAAGCGGGCGTCCTTCGACAGCGAAGGATGACTGGCAGTCGGTGAGGTCATCGTCTGCAGGAACTCGCCCTTCCGATCGAACCAGGCCGGCCTCGGCTGGCTCCCGACCGAATAGGCGAGCACGTCGCCCGCAGCCGTGAACACGCCGCGGTTGACGTATGTCGCCACTGAATGGGCGAGCGGGACGGGCTGGCCTCGCAGCTCGAGCTGGTCGAGGTCGAAGCGCTGGGCCATCAACGTGGTCTCGCGTATGTAGAGCAGGTGCGACGTGTTCGGGCGCGGCCACCCCCCTGGATGCGCCACGGTCACCTGTCCGGCGAAAGGCGTGCGCACCACGAGCTTCCAGTCGTTCGAATCCGGTGTGCCGGCGTAGAGGCCCTGGTGTTCGGCCAGCGCACTGCGCGCAAGGTACAGGAGGCCGCGGCCGTCCGGCAGGATCTGCGGCCAGCGATGGGAGTTCTGTCGCTTGTCGCGGTCCAGCACCGTGACGGTCCTGACTTCGCCGCCGGCGGCATCGACGCGATAGATGCCATCCTCGATGTTCCTGGCGAAGAAGATCGTGCCGTCCGGACTCCACGTGCCGCCCCTGGGCTCGGGGGCATCTGCGATCGCTCGCACGGCAAGCGCTCCCGGATCGGCGCTGACGATCTTGAGCTTGCGATCCGCGAAGAAGCCGACGAACCGGCCATCTGGTGACCAGAACGGCTGCATGGCCCCGTCCGTTCCCGGCATCGGGTCGGATCGGGACGACTCGAGCGAGTGAATCCACAGCCGCCACTGTGAGTTCTCGTCCTCTCGGCCGGTGAAGGCGAGCCTGCGGCCATCCGGCGAGAGGATTGGCGCGTGGGGCCCGTGATCTTCGAGAGGAAGAGCGGCGCGAAAGACGGGGGCCGGTCCCTCGCGGCGCGGATACCACATGGCGGCGGACACCCCCAGCGCCACGGCGAGCGCCAGGGCTCCAGCCATGAGCAGCCAGAGGCGCTGGTGTCGAGGACCTGAAGGCGCCTGCATCTGCGGGCCGGAGGCAATCCATTCCAGCTCGAGCCGCACGTCGTGCGCGCTCTGCCGCCGCTCCTCCGGATCCTTGATTAAACACGTCCTGACCAGCTCGGCGAATGCCGGCGGCGACACCTGCTGCAGCGGGACGGGTGGGGGATCGGAGGTCATGATCGCGGCGATCAGGCTGGCAGGCGTGCTGCCCTGGAACGCGGGCCGGCCCGTCACCATCTCGTAGAGCACGACCCCCAGGGCGAACAGATCCGTCCGGGCGTCGGCCTCCTTGCCCTCCAGCTGTTCCGGCGCCATGTACCGAGGCGTACCTACGATGATGCCCGAGGCGGTGAGCGGCGGGGTGCCGGTCACGGTAGCGGCAAGAGGCATTGCGGTGTCCAACGCCCGAGCCCGGAGCTTCGCGAGTCCGAAATCCAGCAGCTTGGCGCCGCTCCGCGTGAGCATGATGTTGCCGGGCTTGAGATCGCGGTGGACGATCCCCGCCCGGTGTGCGGCGTCCAGCGCCCGGGCGATCGCGATGCCGTGTCGCAACGCTTCCTGGAGGTCGAGCGGCCCACCTTCGAGTCGTGAGGCGAGTGTCTGACCCTCGAGGTACTCCATCACCAGGAAGTCGGTGCCGTCCTCGTGGCCGACGTCGAAGAGCGTGCAGACGTGCGGGTGGGTCAGCGACGCGATCGCCCGTGCTTCGCGCGCAAAGCGCTGGCGAAGCTCCTCATCGGTGGAGGGAAGCACCTTGATGGCGACCGTGCGGTCCAGCCGGGTGTCGCGGGCGCGGTAGACCTCGCCCATGCCGCCCGCGCCGATGGGCGTGACGATGGTGTAGGGGCCGAGGCGGGTGCCGGCGGCGAGGAGCATGCGGCCGGGGCGGGTCCCGGACTCAGCGATCTTACGTCATGCGTTGTGGGTTTGCGCGCTCCTCGCCTTGCCATCCGGGCGCCGCGCTGCGGGACTCGCGCAAGACCTTAGCAGAATGCTGAAAAACAGATCCTGCAGGGGAAATGGGAAAGGGAAAAAGGGAACCCAAGGATTCGCGCATGTTTCCCATCCCCAGTTTCCATTTCCCATGCAGGCCGGCATTTTTCAGCGGCCTGCCAGCCGGGCCACCGATTTCCGTCCCCGGTCCCAAGGCTGCGAGCCGTGACTGAGGTCCGGTACCCACCTGGTCTGCCGTGATGATCCCATCCGCGATCATCCCCGCGTTCATCCGCGTCCGGTGATGATCCCATCCGCGGTCATCCGCGTTCACCCGCGTCCCGTGATGATCCCATCCGCAATCATCCGCGTTCATCCGCCTCCCGTGAACCGAGCTGAGGGTCAGAACCGGATGCCCAACGCGAACTGCAGCGTCCGCGGCAGGGTGTACGCCGCCGCGCCGACCGGCTCGCCGAACTGGTCGCCGTAATCCCAGTGGACCCCCTGGACCGGGCGCTCGGCAAAGGGGTTGAACGACTCGAAGCGATCGGGATCGTCGACCGCGGTCAGCACCGCGGTGTCGATCGCGTTGCTGTTGATGTTGAACAGCTGGAACTGGTTGAACAGGTTCAGCACCTGAAGCTGTCCGAACAGGCGTGCGCGCCCGGCGAGCGGGTAGTCGTAGTTGAGCGAGAAGTCGGTCCGGACCATCGCCTCCGTGTGGAACGCGTCGCGGTCCGTGAACCAGTAGTTCACGGTGGCCGGCGGCGTCCGGTACCCGGGGTTCGGCACGTAGCTCCGGCTATCGACGGACCCCAGGGCGCCGTACGGCGTCCCCGAGTTGATCTGCTCGAAGAGCGCCAGCGTCAACCGGCCGAACCGTTCCGGAACAGGCAGGCGGGCCGTGCCCCAGAGCCGGATCCGGTGCCGCTGATCCGCCGCGAGGGCGCCGTCGGGCGCCGACCACGAGAGGTCGAAGTATTCCGGGTAGCTCGTGACGGTGCTCGTCACCGGGCCGCTGTTGACCGTCTCGCCGTTCACGTTCCCCCAGAGCCGCGAGAGCGTGTAGTTGCCTCCCAGATCGACGCGCGAGCCGGCTCGGTAGTTGGCCTGCAGGCTCATCGCTGCATACTGCCGTTCGAGCAGGTTGCTGTTCTCGACCAGCGCGAGGTCGAAGATCTGGCCGGCGGGGTCGGTCACCTGACCGGTCGTCGTGTCGATGCGGTCGGCGTAGAAATCGGAGAAGTCGCGGTACACGACGTCCGCGCGCAGCGCGCCGCGCTGGCCGAGCTGGCGGCTCACGCCCGTCGAGAACTCGTTGGCGTTCGGCGACAGGAGCGACTCCCGGATCTGCTTCTGGATGCCGGGGATTCGCGTGAAGAACGGCGGGCGCGACGTGCCGCCGCCTGCGTCGAACCACGAGAAGATCTGCCGGAGCGCCTGGTCGGAGGTCACGAGCGGCGCGTCGGCGGCCGTGTTGATCCCCGGCCCCTGATAGAACCAGGCGATGATCGAGGGCGTGCCGGCCGGCGAGGCCGAGTCGGCGATGGTATTGGCGAGCGCCGCGACGTAGCGGCCGTAGCTCGCGTGCACGCTCCACGTTCCGTTGCCGCGCGGATCCCACACCACGCCGAGCCGGGGGCTGAGGGCACTGTCGTCGGCGACCTGGTTCCCCGCCGCGTCGACGCCGTCATTGCGATCCCAGCGGACCCCGAGGTTGAACGTGAAGTGGTCGCCGGCGTTCCACGAGTCGTTGAAGAAGAGCGAGTGCGTCCGGAAGTTCGTGCCCCGGCTCGCCTGGTTGATGGGATAGTTGATGATGTACGTGCTCCCATTCCCCGCGGCGACGGGGTACACCGTGCCGTCCTGGACGATCGTGTCGGTGGTCCAGACCTGGAAATCGCTGCCCGACTGGTGATTGTCCCCCTTGCGTCGGTCGTTGAACGTGTCGTAGCCGAACACCATGTTGTGGGAGCCGCGCCCGGTGGACCAGAAGTACGTGCCCTTCACGAACAGGTTGTCGTTGTCGCGATCTTCGGGGCCGCACACGCCGCAGAAGTTCGGGGACCACCAGAACGCGCCCGTCTGCTGCGAACGCAGGACGGTCCCGTCGACGAGGTCCCGCGACGTGCCACCGGAGTTCTCGAAGGCGAACTGCCGGGCGGAGTACTGCGCCTCGACGAAGAAGTTGGATTGCAGCACGCCCGTGTAGTGGATCGAGAGCAGATCCTGCGGGAGCTGCCGGGTGTGCAGGCTCCGCAGATCCATCACTTCCTGCGGGCTCGGCCAGACGTTGTTGACCTCCGTCTCGCGCACGGCCGTGTAGGCGCCGCGCAGGTTGTGTCCCTGGCCGAGGCCCTGCGTAATCTTGCCCTCGAGCCGCTTCTCGTCGTTCTCGAACGTGTAGGCCGCGCGCGTGTAGCCCGTCTCGTTCGCCTGCGACTGATCGAAGAAGCGGCCGGCCGCGAAGAACCAGGTGCGGTTCCGGAGGACCGGACCGCCCAGCGTGAACTCGTAGGTCGGCACCGTGTCGTCCTTCTTCGGCTCGTCGAACGGGCTGGTGGTGCGCCAGTCATCGTTGTTGAACGTCGTGCGGAGCGACCCGCTGAACTCGTTGCCGCCGGACCGCGTGATGGCGTTGATCACGCCGCCCGTGAACCGGCCGTACTCGGCCGAAATGCCGGAGGTCGAGACGGTCGTCTCCTGGATGGCATCCTCGATGAACAGGGTGAACGGGGTTCCCCGGATGTTGTCCTGGATCTGCACGCCGTCGAGCATGAACAGGTTGTCGGCCGACATCGCCCCGCCGATGGTGATCGCGTTGTTGGGGCCCGTGGCGTGCGCCGCCGGTGCGACGTTGACCGCCGACAGCAGCGTGCGCGCGGTCGGCAGCGTCAACAGCAGCTCCTGCCGGATGTTGGTGGACGCCTGGACGGTATTCGTGTAAGCGTCCGTCCGGGCGGTGACGGTCACCACCTCGCTCACGGCGGCGGGACGCAGCGTCACATCGAGCTGCACGGGCTGGCCGACGCCGACGTCGCGGGTCAGCCGCGTCGTGGCGAACCCGCTGAGTTCCACAGTGACTGTGTAGGTTCCCGGCGGCAGGCCGGGAAAGATGTAGTCGCCGTTCCCGGAGGTCACCGCGGAGCGCGTGCCCTGAAGATGGGGGGAGGCGATCGTCACGGTGGCGCCCGGCACGGGCAGGTTGTCCGCGTCGGTGATTCGCCCGGTGATCGTGCCGGTCGGCGTCTGCGCGCCGGCTGCCCCGCCGAGGAGCGCGATGGCGGCGACCACAGCGAACGCACGGAACCTGAGACCCCTGAACATCACGCACTCCTTTGAGACTGGACCCTGCCGCGGCGCGCGGCGCAGACCGGCAACGCAAAGGAGGGGCCGGAGCAGTCGTCCCACCGGACGTCCCCGCTGTCCGCCGTCGTCACTCGCAGCCGACGCGTGATCACATCCCGACCGCGATTCACGCAACAGAGGGCGACTGGTGGGACCGACGTGGACTTGGGGTTTGTTCAGGAGTCCAACGAATTGGTTGCGGAATTCATGAACCTGGAACCCGGAACCAGAACCTGGAACCTTGAACCCTGAACCTTGAAGCCGATGGAGATTAAGGCCAGAGCCGATCCGCGAAATCGGCGAAGCGGTCCCAGTCGTACGGGGTGAGGTTGTGCGTGCCGCGCCGCACGTGGTAGGCGCGGCGGCCGGCCACGAGAGGCGTGTCGAGGGCCGGCATCTGGCCCGGGCGGATCGCCGGGTCCCCCCAGAGACCGAACACCGGAGAGGAGGCAGCCAGCGCCAGGAACTCGCCGCGGGGATCGGCCCAGAGATCCTCGTCGGCGCTGGCGACGTACAGCGCGCGCGGCGCAACGAGGGAGAGCAGCATGTGCTGATCGACCGGCAGATCGCCGGGACGGCCGTTGAAGGCCTTGTAGCGATCGGCGAACCAGTGCGGGAACGTCGTGTTGATCCGCGCGATCGTTTCGCCGAAGTCGCGCCGGCTCAGCGCGGCTCCACCCTCGCCCGACTCGTTCGAGATCACGAGCGCGAAGCGCTCGTCCTCGGCGCCGGCCCAGAGCGAGGCCTTGCCTCCGCGTGAATGGCCCACGAGCGCCACTCGTGACGCGTCGACCCGTGGGTTCGTCACGAAGTAGTCCATCACCCGGCTGGCACCCCATCCCCAGGCGGCAATGGCCGCCCAGGCGTCGGGCGGCCGCGGCCCGGCGGTCGTGCCCTCGAACAGCGAGATGGCGCCCTCCCGGAACCGGTCCTTGTCGTCGGGGGCGAGCTGCCCGTACTGGATGGCCGCGATCCCGTAGCCTCGCGCGATCATCTGCTCGGCTGGCCAGAATCCGGATTTCTCCTTGCGTGTCGGGTCGGTATTCGACGCGGGGCGGTTGTTGATGAGCAGGAACACTGGGGCCGGGGTCTGGCGCGCGGCGGGGAGGAACAGCGTCAGCTCGAAATGGTGAGCACTGCCGCCCGCTTCCTCGCAGAGGATGGCGACCCGCGTGAGCGTGGCGGCGCCATCCATCGCTCGGGGGTTCTCTTCTTTCGTCTCGAAGAAGATCCTCGACGGCGGACCAGGTCGCCTGCCGTAGACGTTGTCGCGGAACAGCTCCAGGATCTCGCGGCGTCGTGCCGTCCATTGCGCCGGGCTCGCGACGGGAGGGGATCCGAGCACGTCCGGCAGCTCGTACGGCGGAACGCGTGCCTCCTCGAAGTTGAAGCCCGGCTGCTGCTTCGCGACGCGCGCCACGACATCGGCCCGGGCCTCCCACCCGCCGCCCTGGCCCGCGAGCACGAACGGCAGGATCGAGCACGCCGCAATCGCCGTCCATGCCACACGCCTGCCAGTCATGCCTGGAGTCTCCCCGCTGATGGCTTCGCCTACTGCACCGGCAGCTTGACCTCGACGGGGTACTTCTTCTCGCCGGACAGCACCTTGACGGGGAGCCGGTTCTCGCGCAGAGGAATAGGGCACGTCGTGTATGGATTGAACGCGCACGGCGGGTTGTACGCCTGGTTGAAGTCCAGAACAGTCGTGTCATCGTCGCGCAGGTCCGCGTAGAGGAACCTCGCTGTTGCGTACGTCTCTTCGCCGCTCGACGCATCCCGGAACACGAAATAGAGGCGTCCGGGACGCGTCGTGAACGGGCGCAGGCGGAGCGTCTGTCCCTGCAGCGTGAACTCGACGACCCCTTCGGTCCTGTACTGGACTTCGTCGCCGTAGGTGTTCACGACCGTGACCGTCTGCGGTTCGGAGTCACGGATCAACCTGCCCGTGACGCGGTAAGCGGGGTCGATGGGAAACCAGCTGAAGCCCAGGAAATCCCGGGCGAGCGGGCCGTTCGGATCCCGCACACGGATCGCCCGGCGCGATCCCGTGACGTGGACCATCAGCCGCACGTCCCCGATCGTCAGTTCGTCGCTCTCCGGCTGATCGTCGCGGAGCACCGTTGGCTCCGTGACGGGTGCGCCGTCGAGCTCCACGGGCGTTCCCGGTTCCGGCTCGAACCGCACCTGCTCGCCCTCCAGCACGAACCGGCCGATGAGAGGAGGCACGGAGGCAGGCAGCACGATGTCGTTTCCCGCAGCGCTGCCGGCCGTATTGCTCCCCGGGTCGAGCAGATGCAGGCCGGTGATGCTGACGTAGTCTCGCTGGTAGTCCGCTTCGTGCTCCAGGCGCCACTGGCGTACGGCTTCGTCGGCGGCGGCCGGGCTCACGGGGCCGGCGTCATCGCTGTTCCGGCAGCCGACCGCTCCCACCGCGGCGGCGAGCAGGGCGCCGAGGAGGGCCGTTCGCGCTGGCGTCATGACGCGATCCGCCTGGCCAGACACCCGAAGAACCGATCCATCGTCATCCTCGCCACCCCTTCCAGCAGCCGCTGGCCCACGCGGGCAATCATGCCGCCGGCATCCGCCTGCGCCGCAATCTGCACGAGGGTCTGGGTCCCTTCCGGCACGAGGGTGACGAGGGCGTGGCCCTTCACGAACCCCGGTCGGCCGCTGCCCTCGACGACGAGCTTGTAGGCGCGCGGCGGATCCTGATCCGTCAGGGCGACCGTTCCCTTGAAGTCGCCGGAGATCGCGGCCACGGTCATGGATAGATCCACCTCGTATCGGTCGTCCCCGATCGGCCGAAGCCCCCGGGAGCCGGGCAGACAGTCCCCGACGGCCGTCGTGTTCATGAGGAGGGCCCAGACGCGCTCGCACGGCGCATCGAACGTGTACGTGGCGGAGAGATTCATCGGGGGATGGGCCGTCCTCCTCGCGCGTGGCCGGCCGGCAGCGTCCGTGCCGGCAGGGCGCCAAGATGGCGCGCGAGCTGCTCGAGGCTCGCGATGTTGTGTGCGGGCAGGAAGTCGTCCACCCGCGAGAGCGCCGCCTGCATGCCCCGCGTGAGCGGCTCGTACCCGGCGTGCCCCAGGAGCGGGTTCAGCCAGATGAGCCGGCGGCAGCTCCGGCGGATCCTGGCCAGCTCCCGCGAGAGGAGCCGGGGATCGCCGCGGTCCCACCCGTCCGAGACGATGATGACGACGGGGCCGTTGCGGACGACGCGGCGCGCCCACTGCGTGTTGAACGTGCGGAGCGATTCGCCGATGCGCGTGCCTCCTCCCCAGTCGTGCACGTCGCGGGCGAGGCGGGCCAGCGCAGCGCCGCCCCTTCGCGAGGCGACGCTGCGCGTGAGACGGGTCAGCCGGGTCGCGAACACGAAGCTCTCGACCCGGGCGCCGCTGTGCGCGAGACCGTAGACGAAGTGCAGCAGGAGGCGGCTGTAGCGTTCCATCGACCCGCTCACGTCGGCGAGCAGGACGACCGGTCTCGCCGCGACGCGGCGCTCGCGTCGCGGCAGGTCGACGAGATCGCCGCGCGTCACGCTTCGCCTCAGCATCGGGCGGAGATCCACCTCGCCGCCGTCCGCCCGTCCCCATCGCCTCGTCCGTCGCGTCCCGAGGCGCCATGGAAGCCGTTCGAGGAGCTCGCGGGCGCGCTCGAGCTCGGCGTCCGAGAACTCCGCGAAGTCCTTCGTGCGCGAGAGGCCGGCCGGGCTCCAGGCGCCGGCGGCCCGGCTGGGGGGAGGCGCCGTGGGTCGGGAGTCCTCGTCCTCGAGCGTGACGCGCAGGGCGGTTCCCGGCACAGGCCTCGCGACCACACGCGGCCGTTCGCCGAGAGAGAAGAGCGCCGGACCAGGGGCGGGCGCCCGATGGTCGCGGAAGAACAGTTCGAACGCGCGATCGAACGTCGGCATGTCCTCCCGCCGGTGGACCAGCAGCGCCCGGAGCGTGGCCCTGACCTCGGCACGGCTCCGGATTCCCACCGCGTCCAGCCCCCGGATGGCGTCGAGCACACGGCCCGTGTGGACGTCGAGCCCCGCGTCGTGCAGCAGACGACCGAAGAGCAGGACGTTGTCGAGGAATGCCATGCCGCTCACGCGGGACCGGCCTCCTTCGTCCCGGCGGCGCGCGCCCGGACGAGCATCGCCGCGGCGCGGTCGCCGCGCACGGCCTGGATGTCCTCCTGGTTCTTCAGCAGGAGCCCGAGCGTCTCGTCGATGGTGGCCGGATCCAGCTGTTCGCGGTCGAGCGTGACCAGCGCGGCGGCCCAGTCGAGCGTCTCGGACACGCCGGCCGTCTTGTACAGCTCGGCCCGGCGAAGCTCCTGCACGAAGCCGGTGATCTCCTCGGCAAGCCTGGCCGAGGCCGCCGGCACGCGCGCGAGCACAATCTGCCGTTCCGTGGCTGCGTCGGGGTAGTCGATCCAGCAGTAGACGCATCGGCGCTTCAACGCGTCGTGCACCTCCCTCGTCCGGTTGGACGTGATCACGACGACGGGCGGTTCGTCGGCGCGGATGGTGCCGAGCTCGGGGATGGTCACCTGAAAGTCGGACAGCAGCTCCAGCAGATAGCCCTCGAACTCCTCATCCGCCCGATCGATCTCGTCGATCAGGAGGACGGGCGGCCGCTCGCGCGTCCGCTCGATCGCTCGAAGCAGGGGGCGCTTGATCAGGAAGGGCTCCGTGAAGAGCTCCCGCTCGGCGGACCGGCGGTCGAGCGCGTGAGTTCCCTCGAGCAGCCGGATCTCGAGGATCTGACGCGGGTAGTTCCACTCGTACACGGCGTGGCTGACGTCGAGCCCCTCGTAGCACTGGAGGCGGATCAGCTCGGTCTCCAGCACGGCCGAGAGCACTTTCGCGACTTCCGTCTTCCCGACGCCCGGCTCGCCCTCGAGGAAGAGCGGACGCTTCAGCCGCAGCGCGAGGAAGATGGCCACGGCGAGGTCCCGCCCCGCGACGTAGTGGCGCGCCGCGAGAGCCTGCTGCAGGTCCTCGATCGAGGCTGGCGGCGTGAGCCGTCCGGCGTCCGGGGGCACGGCGGCGGGGAGGTCTCTCACGTCCGTCCGGCACGGGCGGCCGCCGCGGCGAGAGCACGGCGGACGTAGACGGGCGCCACGGCCGCGCGGTACCCGGCTGACGCGAAGATGTCTCCCGTCACGTCGTTTCCCAGATCGCCGGTGATCGCCTGCGCCGCCTGGGTGAGACGATCCTCCGAGATCGCCTGCCCGACCAGCGCGCCCTCGACGGCTGCCGCGCGCCTGGCGCAGGGGAGCAGGCCGCCAACCGCCACCCGCGCGGCCGTGCAGCGGCCGTTCGCGACGCTGACATGGGCGGCCGCGCCGATGACGGCATACCGGGACGCCGGATGGGCGAACTTGACGTAGGCCGAGCCTTCCCCCGGCTTCGCGACGGGGACCAGGACGGCCACGAGGATCTCGTCCTCGCCGAGCGAGGTCGACATGATCCCGGTGAAGAACGCGTCGGCGTCGATGTCCCGTTCCCCCTCT
>DASPFV010000185.1:0-14531 GCA_035620975.1 Vicinamibacterales bacterium | reverse complement strand
GGCCCTGGCGATGAAGTGCCCGGCGACTGCCACCCGCGGTGGAACGGGGGCGCGAAGCGCACGTCCACTTTGCTGCGCGTTTGTGGCGGAGGCCTGGAGGATGGCCAGTCCCGGGGGTGTACCAGGCATCCGGCATGTCGGACGGACTCCGGGATGCCGGGGAACGTGAGGCCTTGCCGAGAGTCAGCTGAACGACGTTTGCCCGCCCCAACCTGATGGCGGCGGGGATGGGAAGCCTGCACCGGTCTGGCGCGCGTTCCCACCGCTGCGGAATGCCGTACTTCGACGTCGCACAGCTCGTGTCGCCCCGCTACTTGATGCCGACGACCATCGAATCCGGGCCGACGAGCGGCTCGACGCGCGTGGCGGAGAACCCCGCCTCCCTCATCCACCCGGCGCAGTCGGCACCGGTGTAGTCGAAGCCGCCCGGCGTCTCGATGAGCATGTTGAGGCTCATCATCAGCCCGAACGCGTTCCGTGAGCGGTCGTCGTCGATGATCGCCTCGTACACGATGAAGGCGCCGCCGCTGGGAATGGCATCGTAGGCCTTTGCGATCAGCATCTTCTTGGTCGGCAGGTCCCAGTCGTGGAGGATGTGGCCCATCATCACGACGTCGCGCTTCGGCAGGTCCTGCTCGAAGAAGCTGCCCGGGGCGAACGTGAGCCGATCGGCGATGCCCTGGGCCGCGACGTACTCCTCGAAGATCGGCGCCACCTCCGGGAGGTCGAATCCCAGGCCACGCAGGTGCGGGTTGGCGAGCGCCACCTGTACGGCCAGATCGCCCTGCGCGGTGCCGACGTCGACGTACGACCCGTAATCCTTCCAGGGGAACTGGCGCGCGATGGCGAGGTTGGCGCCGCGGCTGATTCCCGTCATGGCGGCAAGGAACGACTGGAGCCGCGCCGGATCGGCGTAGAGCGTCTCGAACACGCCGGGCCCGCCGGCCTTCAGCTCGTTCTGCGGCAGGCCGGTTCTGAGCGCCTCGGTGAGATGCCCCCAGAATGGATAGAGCCGCTGATTGGCCATCTCGAGAATCCCGCCCAGGTACGACGGCTTGTGACGATCCAGGAAGAGGTCGGTGTCCGGCGTGTTGGCGTAGCGATTGCCGTCCCGTCTGAGAAACCCGAGCGCCACGAGCGCGTCGAGAAAGTCACGGGCCGAGCGCGGGTGCAGCCCCAGCCGGCCTCTCAGACTCTCGAACTCCTCCGGCCCCCGCGCCAGCTCGGTGAAGAGGCCCATCTCGATGCCGCTCAAGAGGGTCTTCGAGGGCCAGAAGGCCAGACCGGTCTGGAGAATCTTCTCGGGCGTGGGTCCCTGCATACCGTCTCCCTGCCTGTGTCGGTTGTGCGCGATCGTGCGCGAGCCGGCCGATTATGACATCGATGCACGAGGCCGCGCACGTTCGCCGACGGCGAGAAAAGTGCAGGACCTTCGATTGAGCCGGGGCAGGCATGATTGTGCCAGGTGACCGGGTGCGGCAGCTACACTTTCCTCTTCAGGGTCAAAACGTTCCGTCCGTCCTCGCGCCGGTATTCCACCGAGGACATCACCGATCGCACCAGGTGGAGGCCGAGGCCGCCGACCGGCCGCTGGTCGATGCCTGCGCCGGTGTCGGGGGTCGGCGCCTCCAGCGGGTTGAACGCGCGGCCGTCGTCTTCCACCTGCGCCGTCAGCACGTCCCCTTCGAGCGCAAGCCGCACGACGATCGGATGCTGCCGGCCGTCGTCTTCGTGCGCATAGCGAATGACGTTCGTGACGACCTCGTCGAGTGCGAGGTTCATGCTGAAGACAGCCTCCGGCCCGAGCCCCTCCGCTCGCCGAACGCCTCGACGAGCCGGCTCAGCCTCGCCACCTCGGACAGCTGGTTGACGAGCGTGACCGAGATCGACGGCGTCATGCGTCTTCACGGCCGTCCGCCGCGCCACAGTCGCGCAGCGCCACGAGCGTGATGTCCACGAAGAGGCAGGCGTCGTTGTCAGCGCACCGGTGCTGATTCAGCTTGCCCAGGAGCGCCGCCGGATCGAGCCCCCGGACCAGCGACGATCGGAAGAGCGTCAGCGTGACCGCCATGAACAACCACGCCGGTACGGCGCAGGACGCGCCAGTCGCTTCATGCGCTATGCGTACATCTGCCGGAGCAGCTCGGCCGCCGTTTCGTCGATCTGCTCCGCCCGCCGGACCTCTTCGAAGCGGGCGAGCAGATCATCGACGCGCAGGCGACGCTTCTCGGCATCGCGGAAGTCGTGTATCACGCGGCCGCGATGCATCATCACGACCCGATCGCCGAGGTGCGTCACCTGTGTCATCGAGTGGGTCACGGCGAGGGTCGTCAGCCGGTCGCGCGAGACGATCTCCTGGCTCAGCCGGATCACCTGATCGGCGCTCTTCGGATCGAGAGCGGCCGTGTGCTCGTCCAGCAGCAGGAGCTTCGGCTTCACCCAGGACGCCATCAGCAGCGTGAGCGCCTGACGCTGGCCGCCGGACAGGCTCCCGATCGGATCGTCCAGGCGATCCTCCAGACTCATGTTGAGCCAGCGGACGCGCTCGCGCAGCTCGCGGCGCATCCGGCCTGTCAGCGCCCATCCGAGGCCGCGTCCGCGACCCCGCCGGGTCGCCAGAACGAGGTTCTCGGCGATCGTCATCGACGGCGCGGTGCCGCTGAAGGGGTTCTGGAACACGCGTCCGACGAGGCTCGCCCGGCGGTGCTCGGGCCACGCCGTGACGTCGACGCCGTCGATCCGGATGGTACCCGCATCCACCGGGAAGGTCCCGGCGATGGCATTGAGCAGCGTCGACTTGCCGGACCCGTTCGTCCCCACGATGACGACGAACGACCCCTCGTCGACGGACAGGTCGATGCCCTGGAGCGCGCGCAGCTCGTTTGCCGTCCCGGCGTTGAACGTCTTTTCGATCTGGCGGAGGTCGAGCATGGTCCCGGAGTCAGGCCCGGGCGCCTGACGGCTGTCCACGCCGCGGCGCCGCGACCCTGGACACGATCGCCGGAAGGACGAGCGCGACGAATACGAAGACCGCGGTGATCAGCTTGAGATCGTTCGGGTTGAGACCGCCGCGCAGGGCGATGGCGACGAGCAGCCGGAACAGCACCGATCCCATCACCGCGCCCGTGATGAGGAACCCGAGTTGCCGGGTCCCTACCAGCGCCTCTCCGATGATGACGCTGGCGAGGCCCCACACCACCATGCCGATGCCCATCTGCACGTCCGCGAAGCCCTGATACTGCGCGAGCAGCGCGCCGGCCAGCGCCACCATGGCATTCGACAGCGCCAGGCCGAGGACGATCATCGTCTTCACGTTGACGCCCAGCGCGCTGATCATCTGGGCATTGTCGCC
This sequence comes from Vicinamibacterales bacterium, assembly GCA_035620975.1. Lineage (GTDB taxonomy): Bacteria > Acidobacteriota > Vicinamibacteria > Vicinamibacterales > 2-12-FULL-66-21 > DASPFV01. Next base: position 11,179 of record DASPFV010000185.1, on the reverse strand, counting down.
GGCTGCCTGCATGGTCGTCCCCAGATGCGTGCGGAAGAACACGAAGAGGAGCGCCGCGGCCAGGGTCACCGCGAGTAGCGCGACGACGAGGACCGAGACGTCGCGGGTGCTGACCTCCCAGCCAGCCAGGTTCAGTCGATCGGCGCCGAAGACGGCCGTCCCGGCACTTTCCGCCAGCGTCGCCAGCGTCCGCTCCGAGAGCAGCGGCACGTTGCTCCGGCCCATGACGTGCAGGTTGACGGAATAGAGCGCCGTCATCACCAGGATGCCGGAGAGCAGCTTGTTGATGCCGAAGCGCGTGTGGATCACTCCCGTCGCGGCTCCGGCGACCGCCCCGGCTGCGCAGGCGATCGCCGTGGCGGGCACGGGGTGCACCTGGGCGACCAGGAGCGTGGCGGCCACCGCCGCGCCCAGCGTAATGGAACCGTCCACGGTGATGTCGGGGAACTCGAACACCCGGAAGCTCACGAACACGCCGAGCGCGAGGAGCGAGAGAATCGCTCCGATCGTGAACGCGCCGATGACCAGGGACATGTCAGCCCGTCTCCCAGGCGCGGGCCGGCGCGGCCCAGCACGCCCCACGGATGAACTCGCTCTGCCCGATCCCCACCACCTCCCTGGTGTCGTTGAGCAGGTGCAGGACGCCGAGGAGGCTCTCGGTCTCGAAGAGGTTGGCGATGGTTTCCTTGAGATCGATGCGGCCGCGTTTCAGCGGACCGAAGGAGAACGCCGCGGCGTGAAAATGGCCCACGAGATCCGGTGATCTGCCGAGCGGCCGCAGTTGCGGCTGCTGGCGCCGCGAGACGAGGCCGACGGCGAGCGTGAGGCTCCGCGCGAACGCGCGCTCGGTCGTGAAGGTCAGTCGCGATCTGACCGCCGGGAATGCGAAGAGATCCAGCCCGCCCGCGTGCGTGGGGGACTGCCGCAGCGCGGCTCCCACCAGAGCCGCCGCTTCACCGACGATGACGACGGCCGCCGTGTTCGCTCCCGACATCTCGAGACAGCTCGCGGCGAGATCGCCGAGCGTGATGGCGCGCGACGACGCGGCGTCGAAGCGGACCAGCCGGGCGAAGGATCCGTCGCCGGCCAGACAGTACAGGACCTGCAGCGTCGACCCGTGATCACCCCTTCCGACCAGGTAGTCCGGAACGTTGGTCCCGTCGGCCGGTTGATACGCGGCGGCGTGACCCACGGCGACGAATTCCCCGAAGCGGTCGCGGCAATCGGAAAAGCCTTCGCCGATGGCGCCGATCCCGAATGCGAACCCCGAGTCCCGCAGCGGAACGCTCGAACAATGCTCCTCGCGAAAGGCGCTCGCGGCGAGCGGTGCGTCCGTGCCGATGACGCGGCATCGCACTTCCGCGCCGGGCGCCAGGTCGAAGATCTCGAACACGGCCCCGTCCCGCTCGACCCGGGTGCCGTCGACCGGACCGGCTTCGAGCTCGGACGTCCCCTCGTCGGGCGCGATGAGCACGTGGGCCAGGCCTGTCATCTGCAGAACCGTCCTCACCTGCGACGAGGGGCGGATGATGGCCAGCGAGCCCTCGATGCGCTGGAGCTGCTTGTAACACCTCATCAGGACGGCAATGCCGGCCGAGCTCATGAAGTTGACGTTCGAGAGCTCCAGCCGAATGCGATCGTGCCCCTCCCGCATCGTCTCCGCGAGGCTGTTCTGCAGGTGGTCCGCCCAGTACCCATCGAGCCTTCCGCGGATCCGCAGCTCGAGGACGCCGGAGGTGTGGATTCGGGTGATTTCCATCCTTACGGCCTGTTCGCGGAGCGGTCGTGGATCCCGGTCTCGTCGACGACGATCGTCGCCATCTTGCGGGCTTCCTCCGGCACGCGCCACACCTCTTTCAGTCCCTTCAACGCGACCGTATTGATGATGATCCGCCTGGGCACTTCGTCCAGGACGTCGCGGATTGGAATCGTGGCCGGATCCGTCCCGCGCAGCACGCTCGCGGCGAGGGTCCCGGCCAGACGTCCGACCTCTACGAAATCGAGGCCCACATCGAGGAACGTCCCGCGATCGGGCTTCCCCGGCGTGATGGAAAACACCGGGATGCCGGCGTGCCGCGCCGTCTCCAGCGCCGTGGGAACGGTGGACATCATGATGTTGTCGCCGGGAATCCAGAACGCCTGCGCCCCGCGGGCGATGACGGACGTGACCGCCTCCACCACTGCGGAGGTGCTGTCGACATTCGCCTCGAGCAGCGTGATTCCCAGCGCTCGACACACGTCGCGTGCCGCCGTCAGGAACGCGCGGGAGTTCGGCTCCGCCGGATTCCAGGCCGTGCCCACCATCCTCAGCCCGGGCAGCGACGCCTTCATGAGCCGGAAGGTGTCGTCGACCGGCAGGAACGTGCTCTGGCCCACCATGTGCTTCGGATGCTTCAGCGGCTCGGCGCGGTCGAGCCCGATGCCGGCAACGAAAGGATCCGCCACGATGCCGAAGACGTGCAGCACGCGCCCTTCCCGGTTGGCATTGGCCACGGCCTGCATCGATGGCGTGCTCGACGTGAGGACCAGATCGTACTCGCCGTTCACGATCTGGCTGGCGATGGCGTTGGCGACCGCAATGTCAGCCTCGGCGTTGAAGCGCTGGATCGACGCCGCGGCGCCGTCCTCGAACCCGTGCTCGGCCAGTGCCTGGATCATGCCGGTGATGCCGTCATCGAGGACGGGACTGGACGCGTGCTGCAGGATGGCGATCCTGACGACCGAGTGGCGGGCCGGAGTCCGGCGGCCGAGATCGGAATAGAGCAGGACGGCGGAGGTCAGGAGGATGAGCGTGACGCCGAGCGCGAGGCGCTTGAAGGCAAACCACATGTGGCCGACCGGGCCACGATTCTGATGCCCTCAATCTGCCTTGTCAATCTGCCCCGTCAAGCTGCTCCTCCAGGAATTCCGCCGCTCCCCACTGACCCGACGGCACGGCTGTGGGTCCGCGCCAGCAGGAACGTCGTGTCCCCCTCGAACAGAGGGAGGTGTTCCTCGGGGACGCCGACTTCCCGCGCGAACGGGGCCAGATCGCGCCGGACGACGCGCGCCTGCGCGAACCCGGCATCGCGAGCGAGCGCCTCGAGCTCGGCATCCTCGTAGAAGCGGAGCCGCGAGGCCATCGGCTCGGGCGCGGCTGGCGTGCCCCGCAGCGCGGCATCGCTGCCGAGCGAGACGAACCGTCCGCCCGGCTGCAGGACGCGGCGGATCTCGGCAAACGCGCGGGCCGGGTCGGCCAGGAAGCCGAGCACGCCCGTCATTGCGGCGCAGGTGAAGCTGCCGTCGGCGAACGGGAGGCGCTCCGCGGTCGCGTGAAGCACCTCCAGCCGCCCGGCCTCGATCGCCTCACGGTTGGCGGCCCGCGCGAGGCGCACCATGTCGGGGCTGTGGTCCACGGCGGCCGCGCGGCAGCCGCTCTGGAGCGCCGCCTTCAGGAGCGCGCCGCCGCCGCACCCCACTTCCAAAAGGAAGTCCTCCGGCGTCAGGGCGAGCTCGGCGAGCATCACGCGGAAGTTCGGATAGTGGTAGAGCGGATCGGCGTACGTTGCGCGCGACTCGCGGCCGGACGGCCGCCGCGCCCGTCGGTCCGTGAGCCAGTCACCCAGCGCCGCCGGCGCGACCGCGCGCACGAACGGCGCGAGCACCTCGCCGGCGACCCAGCCGGCGACCTCGGTTGTGCTGCCCATGAGCCGTCCCCAGTCGCGGTGCTCGCATGTCACGCGCGTCCCGGAGACGATCGGCGCGAACCGCAGCTCGAGATGCGTGACCTCGCCTGGTGCCCAGTCGGCCGGACGCCACTCGAGCGCGATCCGCGAGGCGGGCTCCCAGGCGATGACACGCCCGACGTCGATCCCCCGTTCGACCACACTGCCGGACGGCCCGGCGTCGAACCGGATCGCGAGCCGCTCGAGCCCCGCGATCAGCTCCTCGACCAAGACCTCGAACGCGCGAGGCGGTTCCAGGGCGAGCTCGAAGGTGATGGAGATGCTGGTCGTCGTGTCGGGCATGGTGGAGTGCTCCCGGGGCGCGTCGGGAACCGACGCGCCGTAACGATGAGGAACTTCAGGGCCGTTTCGCGCGGCGGATCCGCCCGTTCCCGGTCCCTGGTCCTCTGCGGTGGATGCAACCGGGGCCTAACACGCCGAGCTGACCCGACCGAACCCCGACCTGAGACCGGTCGTCACCTGCGTTCGTCATACATGCACGAGCCCACGGCAATCGCGATGGAACGATGCGACGATGACACGATGATTCCCTGAGGCAAACAACGCATCGTACCTGTACCATCGTGAGCATCGTGCTGACCGTCGGTTCGAGCATGCGCGACTATAAGTGAATTCCGCAGTAAGCGCTCCCCCGGTGCGCTGGTGACGACCGGTTCCGGCCAGCCTCGTCCCGCACCCGCACTACGCCGGCTCAGCCTTCAGAGCGTCAGGATTCTTGGAGGCTGGTGCCGCTGACAGCATAGCCCACGACGCCCCGCTGGGACATCAGCGCCACAGCTCTCGTGACGTCGTTTCCCGGAACCCCGTGACCGACAGACCGATGTTTGTGATATATGTATCGCTCACACATATGTCAGCCAACCGCGGCATCGATCAGGACGTCAAAAAGGGCAGCGCGGAACTGCTCGTGCTCGCACTCGTCGAGGACCAGGCGCGGCACGGGTACGAGATCGGCAGGCTGATCGAGGACCAGTCGCGCGGCGTCCTCAAGTTTCACATCGCCTCGCTGTACCCGCTGCTGTACCGGCTCGAGGGCCGCGGCCTGATTCACGGTCGGTGGGTCGAGAGGAGTGGCCAGCGGCGGCGCCGGTTCTACCGGATCACCCCGGCGGGCCGGAAGGTGCTCCGCAGCCACCGGAGCACGTGGGAGGAGTTCATTGCGGCGCTCACGCGCGTCGCGGGAATCAGGCATGCCTGACTGGCAATCGCTCGTACGCGCGCGGCTCGCCGCGATGCCGGATGGGCCGGACGACGATGTCGCGGACGAGATCGCGCAGCACGCGGAAGTGCTGTACGAGCGCGTCCGCGCCGAGGGCGCCAGCGAGGCCGATGCGGCCACGGCGGTCGAGCGCGAGCTGGCCGATCTGTGTGCGCTTGCCCGCGCGCGCCGCACCTCGCCGCGCCGGCACGTCACGGCGCCCGAGCCACCGCGCCCGGGGGGATTTCAGGCCGTCCGCGCGTTCGCGGCCGATGTCGTGCACGGCGCGCGGGTGCTGGCGTCTCGGCGCGGCTTCACGGCGGCCGCGGTCATGACGCTCGCGCTCGGCATCGGCGCCAACACGGCCATCTTCAGCGTCGTCAACGCGCTGCTCCTCGCGCCGCTGCCGTTCGCGGATCCCGATCGGCTCGTCATGCTGTGGGAAGCGGACGCCGACGACCTCACGCGCACGTTCATCGTGTCGGCGGCCAACTGGGAAGACTGGCGCGAGCAGAGCACGACGCTGAGCGACTTCGCGATCTGGGAACACATGTCGTTCAACGTCTCCGGCGGGCCGGAGCCGGAACAGGTGGCCGGACTGAGAGTGTCCTCGACGGCGTTCGCGCTGTTCGGCGTGCCGCCGCAGCTCGGCAGGACGTTCTCGGCTGAAGAAGATCTTCCCGGCCACCGCGTGGCGGTCATATCCGACGCGCTGTGGCGGCGGCGGTTCAATGCGAACCCGTCGATCGTCGGACAGGCCATGCGGATCAACGGCGAGACGTACGAGATCGTCGGCGTCATGCCGGACGGTTTTCGCTTCACGCACGTCCGGCATGCGGTCTGGACGCCGATCCAGTTCGACGATCAGGATCGCCAGCGCGGATCGCACTCCTTCCAGGCGGCCGCGCGGTTGGCCCCGGGCGTGACGTTCCAGGCTGCCCGCGCGGAAATGAACGCGATCGGCCGCCGCCTCGCCGAGCGGCATCCGGTCGACAACGGCGGCGAAGGGGCCACCATCACGCGCATGCGCGACCACGCCGTCCAGCCGCTGCAGCCGACGCTGGTTGCGCTCCTGGGCGCCGTGGGCTTCGTGCTGTTGATCGCCTGCGTGAACGTCGCAAACCTGACGCTCGCGCAGACCGCCTCGCGCCAGCGGGAGTTCGCGATCCGGGCGGCGCTGGGCGCGGCCCGCAGCCGCCTCGCATCGCAGTTGCTCGCCGAGGGCCTGCTGCTCGCGGTGCTGGGCGGAGCGGCTGGCATCCTGCTCGCCTGGGCCGGCACGGCGGCGCTCGCCGGCTCGCTGCCGCCGGCCATTCGCTTCGCGCCGTTCAGGAACGTGGGACCGGTGTCGCTCGACCTCCGCGTGCTCGCGTTCACCTCCACCCTCGCGCTGCTGACGGGGGGGCTCTTCAGCCTGGCGCCGATGCTCGGCGCCGCCCGCGTGCACCCCGGGGCCACGCTCAAGGCCGCGGGCGATCGCGGTGGTACCGGTCGCATGACGCTCGTCAGGCACGCGCTCGTGGCCGCCGAGGTCGCGCTCGCAGTGATCGTCCTCTTCGGCGCGGGGCTGATGATCAAGAGCGTCGCGCGCCTGACGGCCGTCGATCCCGGGCTCGATCGCCGCAGCGTGCTGCTGATGGACCTCGCGCTTCCGCAGGAGAACAGCTACGGCCCGCCGGAGCGGCCGACGTTCTGCGCCGACCTGCAGCGCGAGGTCTCACGGCTGCCGGGCGTTCGCATGGTCGGCGCGATCAGCCACCTGCCGCTGAGCGGCGCAAACGCCGGCCGCGGGCTGACGCTGGAAGGCCTGGTCCGCCCCGACGACGGGTGGGGCGCCAGCTACCGCATCACCTGCCCCGGATACTTCGCGGCGCTCGGCATTCCAATCCTGCGTGGGCGTGACTTCACGGACCAGGACGCCACCACCGCGCCGGGAGTCGTCATCATCAACGACGAGATGGCCCGCGCCTACTACGGCGACCAGGATCCCATCGGCCGGCGACTGAAGCTCGGACGTCCCGAGTCCAAAACTCCCTGGTTGACGGTCGTCGGCGTGACGGCCGACGTGCGGCACTTCGGCCTCGACAGCGCGGTGGGACGTGAGATGTTCGTGCCGTATTCGCAGGCGGTGTGGCCATCGATGACGGTCGCCGTCAAGACCGCCGTCCCGCCGATGTCGCTGGCCCCGGCCGTCAAGTCCGCGCTCGCACGCGTCGATCCGGATCAGCCGGTCAGCCGCGTCGGGACGATGGAGATGGTGATCGGAGATTCCATCGGCGGACGCCGGTTTCCCATGCTCCTCCTGACGCTGTTCTCGGCGATCGCCATCGTGCTCGCCGCGATCGGCGTCTACGGCGTCGTCAGCTACGTGGTATCGCAGCGGACGCGCGAGATGGGAATCCGGCTTGCGCTGGGCGCCCGCGGCCGGGAGGTGATCGCAATGGTCGTGGCCGGATCGATCCGTCCCGTGATCGCGGGCCTCGTGCTCGGCACGGCCGGCGCGTTCGCCGCGGCGCGGCTCCTGACGACGCTCCTGTATGCGGTCGAGCCGACTGATCCTGGCGTCCTGGCGGGGATCGTCGCGCTGCTCGGGGTGACGGCCGCCGCGGCGTGCTGGATGCCGGCGCGGCGCGCCGCCGGCGTCGATCCGCTGATCGCCCTGAGAGAAGAGTAACGCGGGGCGGGCGACCTCACGATCAAACCAGGCTTACTGACCTCACGCAGGCACCGAATCAGCATGCCAGCGGGCGATCGCCCTCATGGTGCTGTCCATCATCTGCCCTCAGCCAGCCGCGAGCGCACTCCGGCGAGCCAGTCCAGGACGACCTGCACCTGGATCGGTCCGGTGGCGGCGGGCCGCATCATCAGGAACCGGCCGTCGGGCGCGACATCGTAGCTCTGATCTCCGTAGGTGTCGCGCGCGAAGGTCCCCGTGAACAGAACGTCAGGAGCCGGCCAGCCGGACGTGCCCGCGGCCGGGACCTTCACGACCATCAGATCGGATTCACGCCGATAGTAGAGCTCCTTCCCGTCCGGGGACCACGCCGGTTCGTCGCCGCCGTCAGGCGAGACCATGTAGTCGGCCTCGAGATCGGGAAATGGGCGCACGTGGATCTCGAGCCGGTTGCCCGTCAGCGATTCGAACGCCAGCCAGCGTCCGTCGGGCGACAGCCGGCCGCCACGCTGCATGCCCGGCAGCGCGACCTGCCGCCGCTCCTGCGTCCTTCGATCCAGCACGACGATGTCGCCGAGGTCGTGGGTGCCTCCTGCGCGTCCACGTGATCCGGCGTAGTAGACCAGCAGGCTGCCGTCACGGTCGACCGAGGTCGGCCACGCGTCGCCCTGCTCCGCCTTGAACAGGACCTCCATCCGGCGGCTCCCGTCGGCCACCTGTTCGCCGAGACCACCAAAGGGCGGTCCTCCCAGCGAGGTGATGACACCACGCCCGTCAGCCGTCCAGACGGGCTCGCTGAAGCCATCGAGCGCGCTCCATGCGCGGGTGCGCAGATTGAACACCCCGACGTGGACATCATTTCGGAGATTCGTCGATCGAATCACGTCGCCGGAAAGCATCCCCAGCGCGATCCGCGTGCCGTCGGGCGACACGCGCGGCCACCGGACGTAGGCCGGCGGGATCCCGACCGGGGTCGCGACGCCCTGTCGAGAGACCCAGACCAGTTCCCGGACGAGCGACCTGCCGTCGACCCACGCGAACGATCGACCGAGCGGGTTGTTCGTCGCGTCGGGCACATCCGACAGCGGGATGGAGGGGCCGGACGGCTCGAGCCGCTCGAGGTCCAGACGCGTCGCCCGCCACTGCCCGGTATGCCGGCTGACCAGAACGTCGCCGACCACGCGGGCCATTTCGAAGCCGCTCGCCACGACCCGCCGCTCACTGGCTGTGCTCGAAAGCAGTTCGATCCGGGCCGCGGCACCGGTCTGAACGTTCAGCAGCAGACGTCCGTCCGGGACAACGGTGACTCCCGCGAAGCGTTCCAGGCTGGAGGCATCCGAGGCGAGGATCAGCGTCGCGTCGCCTCCGGCCGCCGGCAGGGACCACAGTCCGGCGATGCCGGGAACCAGGAGGCGGCCGTCCGGGTGCCACGCCGGGAATCCCACGTCCCAGAGGACCTCGCTGAGCCGGCCGACGAGGCTGGGCTGCCGCTCATCGAGATTCATCCTCCAGATGGATCCCACTCTCGCAAACGCCACGGAACGGGCGTCCGGCGAGAAGAACGCCCGTCGTCCGCCGCCCTCGACGCGAATCAGGTCGAAGCTGTCCAGCGGGCGCAGGTAGAGCGCCTTGCCCTCCGGGGCTTCGAGCGGAAGGGTCACCAGCCGGCCGTCCGGGGAGACGACCGGCGGATCCTGGGGATCGATGGTGAACCAGGTGCCTGGGGCGGCGATCGGCCCGGTGAACGTGAACCGCGCCGTGCGGGGGCCGTACTGCGGAGCGGGCGCCGGTCTGAGAGCGAGCGCGACAATCACCACCGCGGCCGCGGCGACGAGCAGCCAGGGCAGCACGGTCGTGACGACGGCCCGCCGACCCAGCGGCGCAGCGCCTGACGGCCGAGGCTGCTCCAGCGGTTTCGACAGCAGGACCCGCGCCTCGCCGATGTCCCGCAGCCGCTGTTTCGGGTCACGCTCGAGACACCGCGCGACGAGCGTGCGCAACGCCTGGGGTGTCTCAGCAGGCAGCGCCTCGAGATCCACGTCCTGACGCAGCACGGCTGCGAGCACGTCGGATACCGTGCCGCCGTCGAACAGCCGACGCCCGGTCAGCATCTCGTAGAGCACCACGCCGAAGGCCCAGATATCCGCGCGCTTGTCCAGCGTCGTGCCGCGAGCCTGTTCGGGAGACATGTAGGCGGCGGTCCCGAGAATCAGGCCCCCTTCGGTCATGTGCCGCGTCATCGTCGGCGAGTGCGCCAGGGCGACGCTTGCGCCGGACGCAACGGCATCGCCCTCGTACGCACGTGCGAGCCCGAAATCGAGGATCTTGACCGTGCCATCGCCTGCGATCTTGACATTGGCGGGCTTGAGATCGCGATGGACGATGCCTTTCTCGTGCGCGGCCTCGAGCCCCTCGGCGATCTGTCGTGCGATCGCAATCGTGTCGTCAACGGGCATCGCCCCCCTGCCGAGACGGTCCGTGAGGTCCTCGCCCTCGACGAGCTCGATCGCGAGCGCCAGGGCTCCGCCGGACTCCTCGAGGCCGTAGATCGCGGCGATATGGGGATAGTTCAGCGCGGCGAGCACCTGCGCTTCACGACGGAAGCGCGCCACGCGTTCGTGCTCCTGCGCGAACGCGGCGGGGAGCACCTTGATGGCGACGTCGCGATGGAGCCTGGTGTCGTGGGCACGGTAGACCTCGCCCATGCCGCCTGCGCCGATGGCGCCGGTGATCTGGTACGGTCCCACATGAGCGCCTGACGTCAGCGGCATGAGCTCGGGAACGAACGATACCAGACATCAGGCCGTCTTGCGGTGAGCATACGGCCGTTCTCGGTCCCTGGTCTCCGTCCCTGGTCCCCTGCGCTTCGCAGTGGTCCTGCGACCCGCCCCGCAGGCCACCGATCGCCACGCCGGGTCGCCGGCTGTCCAGAGCCTCCGCCGCCGGCGTACACTCGCGGCGATGGCCAACCCCCGGTTTCCGAGCAAGGTCGACGCCTGGCTGGCAGCGATCCTGGTGCTGCTCCTGGTGACCGCCTTCGCCGTGCCGATCCTCCTCTTCGCGACGGGCGAGCCGCAGGCGTGGGTCGGTCTCGTCGGCACCGCGGTAATCCTGGCGATCCTCGGGGGATTGGCCTGGCCGGTCTGCTACGAGCTCGAAGACGAGGCCCTGCTGATCCGCTTCGGCCTCGTCCGCTCGCGGATCCGCTATGCCGCGATCCGCCGGGTCGTGCCGAGCCGCAGCATCCTCTCGAGCCCGGCGCTGTCGATGGATCGCCTGCACGTCGACGCCGGCAGCTCGCTCGGACCGCTGATTTCGCCACGCGACAAGGCGGGCTTCCTCGACGCGCTCGGGGCCAGGGCGCCGCAGCTGGTTCGCCAAGGCGACTCGCTGGTCCCGCGTTCGTGAGCTGAGCGGCGATCGCATCAAGACGTGGACGGATCAGGGACGCGGCGGCACGAGAGGATGCGGGCGGGTCGCCGCCTCCCCACGGGGACCATCCTTCCGATGAGCCCACGTGCGCCGACGCCGCTGCGGTGAGGCGAAGTCTACGAACTAACCCCGGGTCGTCTCAGGTCGTCA
>DASPFV010000184.1:0-10092 GCA_035620975.1 Vicinamibacterales bacterium | reverse complement strand
GCCTTATGTAAGTCGACGCCGATATACTGCTCCATGGCCGTCCTCCTCTGGCTGGCCGGGAGCGTGATGTTGAGCACCCCGATCCTATGCCGCTCGAGTGTGGATGGCCTTTTCATCTGATCAGGGACCGAACTCGCCGCGCGGAATCGCTCCGCCCGTTTTCCGGCTGCGCGGTGCGGCGCCTCGCTCCAAGGGCCTCGGCCGTCCAGCACCGGCACGGCGCGCGCGGCCGCCGGCGCAGAGACACCTCGCTGCATGCATAGCTATAGTCCAGAGCTAACATAGACGATATGGCCAAGGTGCACACGATTCATGCGGCAAAGACCCACCTGTCCCGCCTCATCGTGCGTGCCCGTCGGGGCGAGGAGGTCGTGATCGCGCGCGGCTCCCGACCGGTCGCCAAACTGGTGGCCATCGGCGAGGTCCCACCGGCCGCCGCTTCGGCGCGATGCGTGGACGAGCGCGGCTCGCGGCGGGCACGCGCCGTTACAGCCAACAGGACGAATGAGGTTCTCGTCAGCCCCGCTTCCGCGTGGGAGACCTCGACGAAGACCCGATTGGGCAAGCTGCCCGGCGCCGTGGACGTCGCGACCGACATCGCCGGGTGCGTGGCACGGCAGGAATTCGTCGAGCTTCCCATCACTCTCGTTCACACACAGCGCGCTGGACGTCTGAGTACCGAGCATCGGGACCCATTCGACCGGATGCTGATCGCGCAGCACAGATCGAGGACCTGCCGGTCGTCACCAACGAGAGACGGTTCGACAGCTTCGGTATCACCAGGTTTTGGTGACGGCGGGTGCGCCCGGCTGCATCCGGGCCTTGACGATCTCCATGTACTGGCGTTTGCGCCGCAGGAACTCGCGCTCGTTGTACAGCTCGCCGAAGAGCCATCGCAGGCCGCTCTCCAGCTCCTCGACACTCATGCGCTTCGGCTGATACGTCACGTCGAACAGCGTGCAGCGATCCCAGTAGCGGCCCTCGGGGAGCCGTCCCTCACGCCGCAGCCGGTGATACAGCGGCGTGTTCGGAAACGGCGTCTGGACGGTGACCTGCACTTCCAGCAGACCCGACTGGCGGACGAAATCCCGCACCATCTCGAACACTGCGGGCGTGTGGTTATCGAGACCGACAATGAAGCAGCCGTTCACGGTGATGCCGCGCGACTGGATCCGGTCGATCGATTCGAGGTAGCGAGCGCTCCGCTGTTTCTTCCAGTTCCGCGGGTCGAGTCCGTCCAGGCCGTGCGCATCCGGACTCTCGAAGCCGATGAGCACCTGACGGCAGCCGCTGTCGGCCAGCAGATCCAGCAGCGCGTCATCGTCGGCAATCGAGATGTCGGTCTCGGTGAACCAGCGGATCCCGAGCGGTGTCACCGCGCGCAGGAACTCCCTGCCCCATTTCCGGTTGACGAACGTGTTGTCGTCGGCCAGCTCGAAGAACGGCGCGGGCCTCACCGCGAGCGCGGCGCGGATCTCGGCGATGACCTTCTCGACCGGCTTCTGCTGATAGCTCGACGTGATCCGCAGGCTGGCGGCGCAGAACTCGCAGGCGAGCGGACAACCGCGCGACGTCTGGACGGTCACGCGGTTGTACTCACGGCCGGCCAGCAGGTCGAAGCGCGGTACGGCGTAGTGCGGGGAGTCGAAGACGCCGGCACGCAGCCCTTCGTAGCGGGGCCGCAGGCGCCCGGCCTGGAAGTCGGCGACGAGCTGCGGCCAGGCGCCCTCGGCGCCATACAGGACGATGCTGTCGGCGTGTGCGGCGGCTTCGTCCGGCATCAGGGAGACGTGAAGGCCGCCGAGCACGACCGGTACCCCCGCAGCGCGGTACCGGTCCGCCAGCGCGTAGGCTTCGTCGATCTGCGCCGTGAACGACGAGATTCCTACCAGATCGAACGGCTCGAGCGGGGCGTCGCACCGGACCTCGCCAAGCTCGCGATAGACGACGTCGCAATCATCGGGCGTCAGGGCCGCGACCGTCAGCAGCCCGAGACTCGGTAGCGAGGCGATCACCTTGCCACGGCTCACGAATTGCGGCAGCGTCACGCCGAGCGCTGCCAGCTCCGCGTTTCTGACCCGCACCCCGCTCATGGCGATGAGGCCGATTCTCACGATCGGCCTCCATGCTGGAGCTGCTGGACCCGATCGGCGATGCGTCCGACTGTGCGCAGGTGGACGAGATCGTCGTCGGGCAGCCGGACGTCGAAATGCTTCTCCACGCCAGCCAGGATCTGCAGGCCTTGCAGGCTGTCGACGCCGAGCCGCTCGACGAGGTCTTCGTCGCTCCGGATCAGCGAGGCATCCTGCCTGGCGATTTCGCTGATGAGCGCCCGAACCTCTGCTTCGATGTGTGGTGATCTGGTCATGCCGGCACCCCTTCGCGTGCAAGGCTGTCCGCCAGCGCGCGCCGCCTGATCTTCCCGAGCGCCGTCCGCGGGAAACGTCCGGCGTACCTGACCATGGACGCCGCGCGAAGCCTCGGCGGCGCGGCTGCCCGGAGCGCCAGGAAGGCCTGCTGGAGCTCTGCGTCGCTCGTGTCGGTGCTCGCTGGCTCGACGACCAGCGTCGGGACGTCGTTGCCATCCCGACCTCGCACTGGAACGACGCAGTGCCCGGCGAACAGCGCGGAGCTGTAGAACGGCTCGATTTCGTCGGGGTAGACCGTCTCGCCACTGGCCGTGACGATGGCCTCCTTGAGCCGGCCGGTCACGAAGAGGAAGCCCTCGTCATCGAGACGTCCGCAGTCGCCCGTGCGCAGCCAGCCGTCCTCGAGCGCCGCGGCCGAGCCCGCGGCGTCCTTGAAGTAGCCCTGCATGACGCCCTCGCTCCGCACGAGGATCTCCCCGTGCACGTCCACGCGGACGCTGATGCCCGGGAGCGGGCGGCCGACCGATCCGCTCGGGCACTCCGCCTCGAAGCCCACGGCCACGATGGGCCCCGCCTCGGTGAGCCCGTAGCCGACCTCGAGCTCGATTCCGATGCCGGGCAGCAGATCGGCCCAGACTGGCCCGAGCGCTGCGCCTCCGACCACCAGATTGCGGAATGAAGGGCCGACACAATTACGGACCGCGCGTCGAATCCGGCCCTGCTCCGGCGGCTCCATTCGACGGAATGCCGACGCGAGGTCTTCAATCGTCGACTCGCGGCACGTGGACTCGATGGTGCCCCCGGCCGTAAGGATCCCGAGGATTTCGCGGGCGAGCACCTCGACCAGCGATGGCACGCTGAGTATGCGCGTGATGGCGCGCCCCCGCATCAGCTCGACCAGCCGGTTTGGCAGGAGTGTGCCGGCGTAGACGATGCGTGCGCCGGCAGCGAGCGGGGCGAGCTGGCCGGCGACCAGCTCGAAGGCGTGCGACGGCGGCAGGGTCGACAGCAACGCTTCGCCCTCGCGCGCACGGCGAACTTCCATGAGGGACCGCAGATTGGCCAGCAGGTTGTCGTGGCTGAGCGCCACGGCGCGCGGGTTCGACGTGCTGCCCGACGTGAACACCAGCACGGCCGTCGCATCAGGCGTGGCGGTTGTCACCGGCACCGGTGAAGCGTCGGAGGCGACGAGAGCGGCGGGCGTCAAGCAGCGTACGGCCGAAATCCGCGAGCCGGCGTCACGAGTCGATTCTCCGCAGACGCAGGCTTTGACCTCCGCGTACCAGGCTGCCGCGCGTGCGAGCTCGGGCGGTGCCTGGCCGGGAATCGGCACGGCCACCAGGCCTGCGTGCACGATCGAGAGAAAGGCCGTGATCCAGTCTGGCGAGCCGTCCATGTAGAGCAGCACCCGGTCGCGCGGCGCCAGTCCGAGCGCTCGAAGCACGCCTGCGCTCGTTTGCACGCAGGCCCAGAGTTCGCCGTAGGTCAGGCGATGCGTGCCCCGGGCGTCTTCGAGCGCCGTCGCGTTACGGAAGCGTCCCGCGCCTGTCCTGGCGATGTCAGAGAGAGTGAAGAGACTGCGGGTCATGACGAGCCCTCATGGTCGCAGTCGTGCCGTCGGCGTCGTCCATCGCAGCACGACCGCGATTTACCCGAACCGGCCGCGCGCCCCAGGCCGCCAGGCAGAGGGCGAGGAACACGCTGGTGGCAGGAATGCCCAGCAAGTACTTGGCCGGCGCCCATGCCGCCGCGGCAAACAGGCCGATCGGCAGGAGGACGTTGCCGACGTTCATCGACACGGCGGCGACGGTCCTGCCCCGGTGGCCGAGACTCGACCGTGGCAGTTCGTGAGCGAGGAGCAGATTGAGGATGCCGAGGCCCAGAAAAGCGATGTGCCCGAGGCGCGCCAGCTGGCGCGGCGTGTCACCGTAGTCACCGAGCCAGGTTGGCACGGGCAACGGCCCGTCGAAGGACCACAGGCCCATGACCAGTCCCGTGGCCACGCCGACGGCCATACTCGCCCAGCCGACCGAACGGTTCATGCCCCGAGGATACGCAGGGGCCCGCCTGCAAGTCCTGAAGAAAGGCTGAAAACTTCTGAAGGAGCAGGGGTGGACAACTTCATTCCCCGAATCCAGCGAGCACGGGTGACGATATAATCGCCGCCGCAACGACACAGCCATGTCCCTCGCGCCAGGGGCCCGCCTCGGCGCTTACGAAATCCTGCGCCTGATTGGTGCCGGGGGGATGGGCGAGGTCTACCAGGCCAGGGACACCCGCCTCGATCGCCTGGTCGCCCTCAAGGTATTGCCCGAGAAGCTGGCATCCGACGACGCGCGCCGCCAGCGCTTCGAGCGCGAGGCCCGGGCGGTCGCCGCGCTGAACCACCCGCACATCTGCGACCTTCACGATGTCGGCGCGCACGGCCAGGTGGACTTCCTGGTGATGGAGTACGTCGAGGGGCAGACGCTCGCCGACCGGCTGGTTCGCGGGCCGCTGCCGGCCGCCGACGTGCTGCGCTACGCCGTCGAACTGGCGGACGCGCTGGACCACGCGCACCGCCGGGGCCTGGTCCACCGCGATCTGAAGCCGGGCAACGTGATGCTGACGAAGTCCGGCGCCAAGCTGCTCGACTTCGGCCTCTCCAAGCTGCAGTCGACCCCTGATTTGACGGGGCTGTCTACAGTCGTGTCCGGCAGCGCGCCGTTGACGGCACAGGGTGCGGTGCTCGGGACGTATCCCTACATGGCGCCGGAGCAGCTCGAAGGCCGAGAGACCGACGCACGAACCGACATCTTTGCCTTTGGGGCCCTCGTCTACGAGATGGCAACGGGCCAGCGCGCCTTTCAGGGGGCGGCCGCGGCGAGCTTGATTGGCGCCATCCTGCACACCGATCCGGCGCCTATCTCGACACTGCAGCCGCTCGCGCCGCCGGGCCTCGACCACGTCGTCTCGCGCTGCCTGGCGAAGAATCCGGAGGATCGGTGGCAGACGGCGCGCGACCTCGTGCTGGAGCTCAGATGGGTGGCCAGCAACCCAGCGTCCGTGCCGGTCATGCAGCCGCAACGAGACAGGCGCGCTGCTCTCTGGAGCATGGCGTCGCTGGCGGTTCTCGCCGCCGCAGCCGGCGTCGCGATCGCGTTGTATTTCCGCTCGCCTGCCGACGAGACGGTAGCCCGGCTGACGTTCACACCGTCCCCAGGCCTCACCCTGGCCGAGGTCAGGAACGGAGGACCGGTGACGATCTCACCCGATGGCCTGCGCGTCGTGTACGTCGCGGTCGGCTCCGACGGTCAACAGCGTCTGTGGGTGCAGGCGCTCGATGCCATGTCTGCTCAACCGCTCGCGGGCACGGAAGGGGCGGCGTACCCCTTCTGGAATCCGGACAGTCGCGCCATCGGGTTTTTCGCCAATCAACGCCTGAAGCGGATCAACGTCGATGGCGGGCCTCCACTGGATCTGTGCGATGCCGTGCTCCCTCGGGGCGGAACCTGGAACCACGCAGGAGTGATTGTCTTTTCCGCCGAGGGGGGTGCGCACCTCTATCAGGTGTCCTCGGGCGGCGGGGTGCCCGCCGAGCTCACATTCGAACGGTCGAATTCAGAGAGTCTGTGGCCCAGCTTTCTGCCCGATGGCCGCCACTTCCTGTACTTCGGGCGCTTCAGAGAGCCCGGCATCCATGTGGCCTCGTTGGATCAGGGCGAGAAGACCACGCTGCTCGCAAAAGGGCTGTACGCGGGCGCTGCATACGCCTCAGACGGGTACGTGATGCTGTTCAAGGGTGGGTCCATGGCCGGAACCCTACTGGCGCACGAGCTCGACCCCAAGCGTCTCGCGCTCGTTGGAGAACCCGTGGCGCTCGCTGAACGCGTCCCGTTCTATCCGAACTTCGGACGCGCCGACTTCTCGGT
This sequence comes from Vicinamibacterales bacterium, assembly GCA_035620975.1. GTDB lineage: Bacteria > Acidobacteriota > Vicinamibacteria > Vicinamibacterales > 2-12-FULL-66-21 > DASPFV01. Next base: position 3,812 of record DASPFV010000184.1, on the reverse strand, counting down.
GTCGGCAACGGGCCGCCTGATTCACGGGACTCTCGGCCCGGATCCGACATCGCTCGTCTGGTTCGATCGGGCCGGCAATCCGATTGCGAGTGTCCCTGGTGCGGTGGGGTTCCAGAAACCCGTGCTGTCGCCTGACGGAACCACCATCGGAGCCCATCGCATCGATCCGGACAGGCAATCCCAGGAGGTGTGGCTCATCGACGCCACTCGAGGCGACAAGGAGCGGCTCACCACCAATCCCGGGCTGGACATCATGGGCCTCTGGTCGCCCGATGGTCGGTACATCCTGTACGGGTCCACCCGGGAGGACACAGGGGCCACCACGTACCTGAAGGGAGTCAGGGGCAGCACCACGGAGGTGCCGCTCTTCCCGTCGTCGGACGAGCGCGAGCGTCAGCAGATGACCGACTGGTCTCCGGACGGCAAGCACATCGTGTTCGGGAGCCGTGGCCAGAAGACGCTCTGGGACGTATGGACGATGCCGGCACCGCAACTGCCGGGTGGCGAAGCGGGGGCGCCAGCGCTCTACCTGCGGACCCAGTTCAACGAACACGACGGCGTGCTGTCCCCCGACGGACGGTGGATGGCGTATTCGTCGGACCAATCGGGTCGGCTGGAGGTCTACGTCGACGCCTTCCCGACCCGTGGAGCCGGATTCATACCTATCTCGACCAGCGGCGGAAGGTGGCCCCAGTGGCGGCGCGACGAGAGGGAGCTCTTCTACCTGGCCAGCGACCACACGCTGATGGCGGTCCCGGTCCAGACCAACGGCGGGTTCACCGCCGGTGCTCCGCGCGGTCTGTTCAAGCTCCAGATGAAGGAGGGTGGCGCGCGAAACGAGATCACCTATGCGCCCGCGAGTGACGGCCAGCGGTTCCTGGTCAACGTGACGCGGGAGGCTGCCGCCCCTCCGATCTCCGTCTTCCTCAACTGGCCCGCCGCCCTGCGCCGATGACGGCGCTGTCGTTCAGAAGTCAGCACGGGGGATGGCCGGCACGTCCGAAGCCCCTCGGGCGAGGAACTGCGGGCGTAGGGTCGCAGCCTCGAGCCCCGCACAGCATGGCGCCCCACAGCAGGATCCATGGGCGCATGGGCCCCTCCCGGAAGACTCGCCGCGGCAGGCGTCAGTCTATGCCCGGTGACTGTCACCTGTCGACGGCGGAATCCGACTAATATGAAGCTCCGACCATCGTGAGTCCTTGGGAAATTCCTGGGAGATCCCGCTGCGCGGTGAGGGCCCGATGCAGGTGCGGTTTGGCAGGTTCACGCTCGACACCGAGAGTCGTCAATTGAGGCACGGCGACACCGAGCGGCATCTGTCACCCAAGGCGTTCGAGCTGCTCCGGCTGCTGATCGAGTGCCGGCCGGCCGCGCTCTCGAAGGCCCAGCTGCACGAGCGGCTCTGGCCGTCCACCTTCGTGTCGGACGCGACGCTCACGAGCCTGGTGGCGGAGTTGCGCAGCGCTCTGGGCGAGACGTCGCGGCGGTCCCGGTTCGTGCGGACCGTCCATCGGTTCGGCTACGCCTTCAAGGGTGCCGTCATCGAGCCGCAGACGCGGCCGGCGCCCGGCGACCGCCCCCGGTGCTGGGTGATCTGGGACGGAGGGCAGGTGTCCCTGGACGAGGGAGAACACCTGCTGGGGCGCGACCGCGACGTGGCGGTCTGGCTCGAGTCGCCGACCGTGTCCCGACACCACGCGCGGATCCGCATCGGCGGACACACCGCGACGATTGAGGATCTCGGGAGCAAGAACGGCACGTACTTGCGCGGCGAGCGCCTGGCCGAGCCTTCGATACTCACGGACGGCGACGAGCTCCGCCTCGGATCAGTGCCGCTCAAGTTCCGGCTGCTGGGGATCACCAGCTCCACTCAAACGCATCGCTCCTAGCGGAGGAACCACCGTCCCCGGGAACAAGCTGTCCCCGCGATTCACTACGCCGCGCACAAACGCCGGGGGACCCGACTTCCACTCCAGCGCGGACAAAGTCAGGCGCAGCTGTCGGCGCCATTCCCTTGGAACTTGTTCTCTCTGATGGTATTGCCGCTCGTGGGGCCCTTCAGGCCGCACGCATTCGCGGCGAGCGTATTCTCGACGACAGAATTGCCTCTGGCAGAACCTGTCGGCGTCACGAGGAACTCGATCCCGGCCGGGTTCGAGCTGGCTCTGTTCTCCTTCACGAGATTCCCCGTGGCGAGCACGTTGATGCGGATGCCCGCGAGCCCGCTGTCGGAGATCATGTTTTCCTTGACGACCGTATCAACAGCCCCGAAGAGGAGGACGCCGACGCGGTTCCCCGCGAACGTGTTTTCTTTGACCTCGTTCCGGATGCTTCCGCTCCGGAGCATGACCCCGCGCGCCCGATTATCCCGGAATTCGCTCTCCTTGATGGTGTTCTCCGCACAGCCGGCCTGACAATCGACGCCATCCGTGTTCTCCAGCAGCGTGTCGTGCTTGATGAGCACGCCGGTCGAATTCATCACGAGCATCCCGGCGGCAAAGTTCCTGACCGTGCCTCCGACAACCGAGACGTGTCGTCGCCCGATGATGGTGATGCCGTTACCGGTATCCGCGCCGCTGATTGTGTGCCCGTTGAGATCGAGCGTGATTCCGTCGGCACCGATGACGAGACCGCCAGCCGGGCATGCCAGGTCGTGACCGAGCCTCGTGTTCGAGACGATCGTTGCGCCGCAGGCGACGACGGCACCCACGTCGTGAGACCCGTGGGGGCCGGTGTTCGGTTGACCGGATGCTGTGTCGGTTGGTGCCGCTGGAGCCGCGGGCCGAAGCGCATCCGGAACGCTGGAGGGACCGCCGGGCAGCGGCGGCCGGCTGTCGCAGGCCACGAGAACGATGACGCTGAAGGCGATGAGCGTGACTCTCATGTTCGGCTCCTTGATGAATCCGACTGCCCCACCGCATGGCATCTTCTCCTCGACATCGGAAGTCAGCTGCGGCACGGCCGGGTCGGAGCTCGAGTGCCCGCCGCAACTCTGTCCTCACCGCGCCTGGAGAGCTCCGGTGGGTCCCGCGCAGAATAGGAAACGCGGGATGCGAAGTCGTGGGAGAATTCCTGGGTTTTCCGGGTCTTGTTCCTTGGATCGTGCTGGCGGGCTGTCGCCTCGGAGACGTGTTGTGTTCTATCCGTTGCTGCTTCTCGGCGTGCTCTCGCGCGCCCTGGCGGCGGGCTTGCCTACCATCCGAACGCGGTAGGAAGAAATCGAGCTGCGGATGATGCGGGCTCACGACATGGCGTGAGCGTGGCCGGGACAGGTCGTCACGGCGGATCGGCCGGTCGAGGCACCAGCCAGTAACGTCAGGCGTCGAACGGCAGCAGCCGGAACGATTTGCCGCCCATGCCCCGGAGCGCCCGGAAGTGACGCTCGTCGGTGCACAGCAGGTCCAACGTTCGGTGGCGATTCGCGAGAACGACAACCGACGCGTCCGCCAAGCCGATCTGAAGGTCGGCGTACCGCTCCATGATTCGCCTGGCGTGGCCGACGTCCTCGGAAGAGAAGGGCTCGAGCTGATAGGCCCCGCGGGTGATCTCGTCAATCAGGGCCAGCTGCGCCTGCTGCCCGACTCGACTGGCGATCAAGTAGTCCAGTTCTGCGAGAACGAACGGTGAGAGAACGCGCGGAGGCCGCGCCGCGACGAGGGAGGCGACCGCCCGGCCGTGCAGCGTTTCGTTGGCGTCGAGCGCCGCGTACAGCCCTCCAGTGTCCAGCACGATCACCGGAGACCGAAGCCCTGCAGCGCCTGTTCGACGGCCTCGGCGATCGAGGGGCCGGTCGAGCGGAACAGCGGCAGTCT
>DASPFV010000183.1:0-23032 GCA_035620975.1 Vicinamibacterales bacterium | reverse complement strand
CGTCCTCGTGCTGGCGCTGGGGATCGCTGGCGTCACGACGATGTTCAGCGTCGTCAACGGCGTCATGCTGCGCGGGTTCTCGTTCCCCACCGCGGGGCGGCTGATCAGCCTGAACTTCGTCGATCCCACCAGCGCGACGTTCTTCGGCATCAACGGGCAGATATCCGGCATGGATTTCGAGGAGCTGCTGCCCGAGCAGCAATCGTTCGAGGCCCTCGCCGCCTACCTGAACGGCTCGACCGTGAACGTCACCGTCAATGGCCAGCCGCAGCGGTACACCGGTGCCTACGTCACGGAGGACTTCCTGCGGATCCTCGGCGTCTCGCCCATGATGGGCCGTGACTTCACGGCCGCCGACAATGCTCCCGGCGCCGGGCAGGTGGCCATCATCAGCCACGGCATCTGGCAGCGGGACTTCGGCGGGGACCCGCAGATCGTGGGCACAGGCGTGCGCATCAACGGGAAGGCGGCCACCATCGTCGGCGTGATGCCCCGGGGCTTCGCCTTTCCGACCAACGAGGAGCTCTGGATTCCGCTCTTCAGCGAGTTCCCGTTCAGACCCCGCAGCGATCGGAATGCGATCAACCCGGCCGTCCTCGGTCTGCTGAAGCCGGACGTGACACTCGACCAGGCCAACGCTGAGGCCACGATGTTCGCGCGGCGTTTCGCCGAGGCGTATCCGGAGTCGAACAGGCAGTTCAATACGGGCCGGGTCCAGCCGCTGCTCGACGCGTTCACACCCCGCCCGCTCCGCGGGACGCTCTGGACGATGCTGGGGTTCTGCGTCGGGGTGCTGCTCATCTCGTGCACGAACGTGATGAACATGCAGTTCGCGCGGGCGACGCTGCGCGCCAAGGAGCTGGCGGTGCGGTCCTCGCTCGGCGCGTCGCGGATGCGGCTCGTCCGGCAGATGATGACGGAGAGCCTGCTGGTGGCGGCGATCGGCGCAGGGGTGGGCATCGCGCTGGCGTACGCCTCGATCGACTGGCTCTCGGCGTCCGTACGAAGCCTCGAGAACCCGCCACCCTCGTGGATCACGTTCGACGTCGACGCGCCGGTGCTGCTTTTCACCGTGGCGTCGATGCTCGCGGCGGCGGTGCTCTCGGGCCTGCTGCCTGCGCTCATGTCGTCGCGGGCGAGGGCGGCCGACGTGCTGCGCGACGGGGGCCGCGGCACGACGAGCCGCAAGGTCGCGCTCCTGTCGCGCGGCCTGGTCGTCTTCCAGATTGTCGTCACCTGCGTCCTGCTGGTGGGAGCGCTGCTCCAGGTGCGGTCGATTACCGCGCAGCAGACCATCGACTACGGTTACGACACGTCGGGCGTCATCTCCGCGCGCATGGGGTTGATGGAGGGGGATTATCCGACCCAGGAGGCGCGCAAGGCTTTCTACGATCGGGTTCTCCGGCAGTTCGAGAACGTGCCGCAGTTCGAGGCCGTGGCGCTCACCAACCGGTTCCGGATGGTGTTCTCCGGCAACAGCCCGATCGAGATCGACGGGCAGGTGTATCGCGACCGGGGGGACCGGCCGGTCACCAACTTCGAGCAGGTCACGGGAGGCTACTTCTCCGTGACCGGACAGAAGCTGCTCGAGGGCCGCACGTTCGGCATCGACGACCTCGACGCACGGCAGCCCGTCGCGATCGTCAACACCGCGTTTGCCAAGAAGCACTTCGGAACCGGGAGCCCACTCGGCCGCCGCTTCCGGACGGCCACGCCCGACGGGGACCCGCAGCGGGCGGGCCCATGGCGAAGCATCGTCGGCGTGGTGACCACCATCAGGATGCTCGGCCCGTTCAACCAGCCCGGCGTCGACGAGTCCGGGTTCTACGTCCCGTTCTTCTCGAGCCCGGAGGGACCGCTCCAGGCGACCCCGTTCGCGACCCAGTTCGCGACCATCGTGGCGAAGCCGCGCGGCGGCCAGCGCGCCGAGGCGATGGCGACGCCCCTCCGCCTTCAGATGGCGAAGGCGGATCCGAATCTGCCGCTCTATTTCGTCGGCACGCCCCGCGCGCAGATCGCCGGCTTCGTGGCGCAGAATCGGATCATCGCGACGATGTTCTCGATCTTCGGTCTGGTCGCGATGATCCTGGCAGCCGTCGGGATTTACGGGGTCATGTCCTTCTCGGTGAGCCAGCGGCGGCAGGAGTTCGGCGTCCGCATGGCCCTCGGCGCGCAGAACGGGCGGATTCTGCAGATGGTCCTCCGGCAGGGCCTGGTCCAGCTGGCGATTGGACTGATCGCGGGACTGGGGCTGGCGCTGGGCCTCGCCACGCTCGCGGGCACCGGCATCCAGTCGGTGCTGTTCGGGGTCACCGGCCGCGATCCGCTTACCTACGGCGTGGTGGCCGCCCTCATTATCGTCGTATCGCTGTTCGCCACGCTCGTCCCGGCTCATCGCGCGACGCGCGTCGATCCCATGATTGCGCTCCGCGCCGAGTGAGGCGCGGGACGTTTCGGCGCTGCCGGTTGGGGCGGACGACCCCAGCGGCAAGCAACGTGCCTGCAGGCACCATCCACGCTCGCATCGCGACCCGCCTGGCCGAATTGGTGTCGCGCATTCCAGCAGCCCGGGGTGAAACTGAATCGCTACACGCCCCTCAGGACTTCGACCGGATCCAGGGCCGATGCCCGGCGCGCGGCGACATAGCTGGCCAGTCCTGCGGCCACGACGAGGAGGAGGGCGACCGCGAGATGGGTCGCCGGATCCAGCGGGCTGATGCCGAACAGCTGCGACTCCATCAGACGCGTCAGCACGAGCGCCGCCACGAGGCCGATGCCCACCCCGACGGTGACGAGCCCCAGCGCATGGCGCACGAACATGCGCCGCACCTCGCCGTAGCCGGCGCCGAGCGCGAGGCGGATGCCAATCTCACGCTGGCGCTGGGCGACGGCGTAGCTGACCAGGCCGTAGACGCCGACGAGACCGAGGACGAGCGCAAGGAGGCCGGTGATCGCCAGCAGTCTGAGCGACATCGACGTTCGGGCCATGGAGCGGTCGTACATCTCGCCAAGCGTCTGCACGATCGCAGGCGACAGATCTCCGTTGACCGACCAGACCGCGCGCCGGAGCTCGTCCAGGAGGGCCGACGTCCCCGCGCGGCTGCTCCGGACCACGAAGGTGGCTGTCGCTCTGGCTACAGGCGGCAGGATGACCGTTTCCGGTGCGGGCGCGTTGAGCCCGTTGTGCCGCACGTCCTTCACCACGCCGACGATCTCCAGCCAGGGACCGGTCGGACCAGGGCCGATGCGCCTGCCAATCGCCGCAGCGGCCGAGCCCCACTCGGCGCGTGCGAAGTTCTCCGATACGAGCGCAACGGACCGCCGCTGATAGACGTCGTTCCACTCGAACGTCCGTCCGGCGACGAGCGGCGTCATCATCGTTTCGAAGAACCCGGGCGAGGCGAACTGGATCTCCTTCGGACGCTGCAGGCTGTCGCCCACGACTTTGCCGTCGACAAAGATCCCGGCCGACCGGCCGTCGCCGTCCAGCGGGAGTCCGTCGTTCGCGCTCGTGAACGCCGCCGACTGGACGCCGGGAACGGCCGCGAGCCGGTCGGCGATCCTGTGGAGCATCCGGATGACGGCCTCGGGTTCCGCCTGCGGCCCGCCTGGCCCGACCGGCAGCGTGAGCTGGAACGTCTGCACGTGCGAGGGATCCTGAAATCCAGGATCGACCTGGCGCAGTATGACGAACGTCCGAATCATCAACCCGCACCCGACGAGCAGCACCAGCGCGAGCGCCACCTGCGCCACGAGCAGCATGCGCCGCGCGTGGTGACCCTCGTGCCCGTCCGCAATCCCTCGCGCGCCGCCCTGCAGCGACCCGGCGAGCTCGGTCTGCGGCCGCGCGAACCGCACGACCGGGATGAACGCGACGATGACGGTCGCGAAGGCCGACATGGCCAGGGCGGCCAGCAGCGCCGCGAGGTCGATCCTCACGGTCATGATGTACGGCAGATCGTCCCCGCCCAACGCATGCAGGTACGGCAGGCTGACATAGGCGATGGCGACGCCAAGGACCCCGCCTGCGAGGCCGAGGATGGCGTTTTCGGCCAGCACGACCCGTGCGATGTCCCCCCAGCGTGCGCCCAACGCCGTTCGCACCGACAGCTCCGATCGCCGCGACTGCGTGCGCACCAGCACCAGGTTGGCGACGTTCGCACAGGCGATCAGCAGCAGAAGACCGATGGTCCCCATCAGGAGCCAGAGGGTGTCGTCGAGATTGCCGACGACCATCTCCTTGAGCGGCCGCAGGTTGGGAGCGAATCGCATCCGATCGAACTCCGGTCCCGGACGGCCGAACTCCGCGTTGATCAGCGGAATCATGCGTCTGGCGTCGGCGTTCGCCTGCTCGACCGTGACGCCCGGCTTCAAGCGCGCCAGTCCGCGTCCGTCACCACGCGGGAACCCGGCCTCGGAGCGGACGAGCTGCATCGGATAGAAAATGTCGGCCGGATAGTCGAAGAACCTGAACCACTCGGGCAGGACGCCTATCACCTCGCGCGCCACGCCGTCCACGACGACCGTCCGCCCGATCGGAGACGCCCCCCCGAACCGGCGCTGCCAGTAGGCGTGAGAGATGACCGCGGTCGACGCGGCGCCCGGCACGTCGTCGCTGGCGACGAAGCTCCGGCCGATCGCCGGCGCGGCACCGAGGATTCCCAGCACTTCGTGCGTGAGCTCGACGCTCCGAACCGATTCGGGTTCGCTCAGGCCCGTCACGGTAACCGGCGAGGCGTCCCAGTCCCACATTCCGACTGCCTCGAACGTGCGGCTGTGATCGCGATAGCCGAAATAGACGGCCGGCGATGCCAGAATCCGGGAGACGCCCAGGCCTGGGGCTTCGTGCACGAGCTCGACGAGGCGGTCCTGTTCAGGGTACGGCAGCGGACGGAGCAGGATCCCGTTCACGATGCTGAACATGGCCGTCGTCGCGCCGATGCCCAGGGCCAGCGTCAGCATCGCGACGATCGTGAAACCCGGCGCGCGGAGCAGTGCACGCCCTCCGTGGCGGATATCGCGCACGAGGTCCTCGATGGAGGCCGCGCGGAACTGGTCGCGGGCGCGCTCCTTCGTGTGGTCCACGCCGCCGAACCTGATCAGTGCCTGCCGGCGGGCCTCATCCGCCGACATGCCGGCCCGCAGGTTCTTCTCGGTCTGGCGATCGATGTGAAACCGGATCTCTTCGTCGAGGCCGGTCTCGAGTTCGGTGCGGCGCCGGAACGCCCGAAGACGGCGCCAGCCCTCGATTACACGACGCATCGGGCGCCTCCACTATCCCAGCGTGGCCTCGAGCACGAGGTTGATCGCACGCGACATGCGGCGCCACTCGGCGAGCTCCTGATTCAAATGGCGTCGCCCGAGTGATGTCAGCGAGTAGTACCGCGCGCGCCGGTTGTTCGCGGTCACCCGCCAGTCCGATCGGATGAAGCCCTGCCGTTCGAGCCGGTACAGCGCGGGATAGAGCGTGCCCTGTCCGAGCTGCAGCACGCTCTCGGACCACTGCTCGATGCGCTCGGTGATGCCCCAGCCGTGCATCGGTTCCAGCTGCAGCGCCCTGAGGACGAGCAGGTCGAGCGTTCCCTGCAGTACGTCGCTCCTGTCCTTGGCCAAACGCGCGCTCCTTTCGATGACCGACAGGAAGGCTACCAGATCCTTCTTTCGACGGTCAAGGGAAGCGCCATGGCCTCACGTCCACGGTGCCGGCGCCTTCGTCAATCGCTGGCCGAGGCGCCGTTGTCGTGGCGGTCCACGGGAAGCGTGACGCGGTGGACCCTCCCCGTTCCCGTCAACGCCACGCTTGCTATTGCCTGGAGAGGGGGCGTATCATCGGGCGTTCATCTAGCCAATCTAGAGGAAGTGCGATCGCCATGGCTTTTCTGAGACGCCTAATCGCCGGCCTCACCGCTTTGTTCCGCCGCCACCAGCTCGACCAGGAGCTGGACGAGGAGCTCCGCGCCTACCTCGAGGAATCGTCCGACGAGAAGATGCGCGCTGGAATGCCGCGCGAGGACGCCCTCCGTCTCGCTCGAGTGCAGATCGGCAGTCTGGCCGCCGTCAAGGACCACACCCGCGACGTGGGGTGGGAAAGCCGGCTCGAGAGTCTCTGGCGCGACGTTCGGTACGCGGCGCGACGGCTGCGCCGGAGCCCGGCGTTTGCCGTGGTCGCGGTGCTGACGCTGGCGCTCGGCATCGGCGCCAACACCGCTATCTTCAGTGCCGTCGACGCGATCATGCTGCGGCGGCTGCCGGTCGACCGCCCGCAGGAGCTGATCGCGCTTCGAACCGTCTACCCGAACGGGGTCGAGCCGGTCTTCTCGTACGCCGCCTACAGGACGTTCGCGGCCGACGCGGCGGACCTGGTCGAGGCGATGGCCGCCTCGACCGTTCGTCGCGCCGCGGTCGCCATCGACGGCCCGCCCGAACCCGTCGACCACCAATGGGTATCGGGAAACTACTTCAGCGTGCTGGGCGTGCCCGCCGCGCTCGGCCGGACCCTGCTCGATTCCGATGACCGGCGACCGTCTCCGGAGGCGGTCGCCGTGCTGAGCGATGCCTGCTGGCGGCGCCGGTTCGGGGGCGACCCGGCCGTCGTCGGGCGCCGCGTCCGCCTGGGCGGGACTGCGTTCACCATTGTCGGCGTCGCCCCTCCCGGCTTTTCAGGCGAGAGCCTCGGCGAAGCGGTGGACCTCTGGATGCCGCTCACCGCCCAGCCCGGGGCCCCTTCCTGGGTCTGGAACGGGCACAGTACGACGTGGCTGCGAATTCTCGCCCGCCGCAGGCCCGGCGTCACGCTCTCCCAGGCTCGCACCGGTCTCGAGCAGGTGTACGCGCGCATCCAGAACGAGGTGGCCTCCGGCACGGACAGTCCCGAGTTCCGGGCTGCGGTGCTCGGCAGCCGTCTTTCCGTATCCGAAGCGAGCCGCGGCGCCTCGCGCCTGCGGGACAACCTGTCCACGCCGCTCCTGATCCTGATGGCGATCGTCGGCCTCGTCCTCCTGGTCGCATGTGCGAACGTGGCGAATCTCATGCTCGCGCGAGCCGCCGCGAGCCGTCGCGAAATTGCCGTGTCGCTGGCGCTCGGTGCGGGCCGGGTGCGGCTGCTGCGCCAGGCGATCACGGAGGCGATGCTCCTGGCGGCGTTCGGCGGCGCGGGAGGACTGCTGCTCGGTGCCTGGGCCCGATCCGTTCTGGAGTCGATGATCTCGGGTGCGCTGCCGATCTCGCTGGATCTGGCCCTCGACATGCGCGTGTTCGCGTTCGCGGCGCTCGTGACGTGCGCGACGGCGTTCGTCTCGGGGTGGTTACCGGCGCTGCGCGCAACGAGAATCGATCCGCTCGGTGCGCTGAGGAGCGGGGCCGGCGCACCGGGTCGTTCGAGCCGTGCTCCACTTGGACGAATGCTGGTCGTCGCTCAGATTGTCGTCTCGCTGGTGCTGCTTGTCGCGGCCGGACTCTTCGTGCGCAGCCTCCTCGAGCTCCACAGGATCGAGACGGGATTCGACCCCGAGCGCGTCCTGCTGTTTCGCATGACCTCGCCGGCCGATGACCAGCCGGTTTCGCCCGAAGTCCGGCGTGAGCTGTATCGGCAGTTCCTGGCGCGTGCGCGGAGCCTCACCGGGGTCGAGGGAGCGAGCGCATCGTTCTCGGGCGTGCTGGCCCGGGAAACCTGGGGGAACACCATCGCCGTGGAGGGCTACGCGCCGCCACCAGGGGTTACCCCGAGAACCCTGGCGAATGCGGTTACGCCCGGGTACTTCGAGGTCCTGCGGATCGCCGTGCTGCGCGGCCGCGGGCTCTCGGATCGCGATCACGAAGCCGCGCCGGCCGTCGCCGTCGTCAACGAGACGTTTGCACGGCACTTCTTCGGCGAGGGGGAGGCGGTTGGACGCCGGGTCGCGTTCTGCTCGGACGCCGCGTGTGCCTCGCGCAAGGAAACCATGCAGATCGTGGGAGTCGTGGAGGACGCGAAGTACACCGACCTGCGCGAAGACAGGCGGCCGATGCTGTACGTCCCGTTCACCCAGATTGCCCAGAATCTGCGGGAGCTGCAGGTGCGCACCGCGGGTCCCCCCGGCGCCCTGGCCGCGACGCTCTATCGCGAGCTCGCCGCCGTCGACCGCAGGCTGGCCGTGGTCGCGATGGTCGAGGCTGACGACCAGGTCGCTGCGTCGATCGTCGCTGAACGCCTCGTCGCCAGGCTCTCCGCCACCTTCGGCCTGCTGGCTCTCGCGCTGTCAGGCGTCGGCCTCTACGGGCTGCTGGCCTATGTGACGACGCAGCGGACGGGGGAGCTGGGGATCCGCATGGCACTGGGAGCCGACTCGCGCGAGGTGCGAGCGCTCGTTCTGCGGGACACGCTCCGTCTCCTCGGGCTCGGTCTCCTGATCGGTATTCCTGCTGCGGTCGCGAGCGCGCGTCTGGTGGCGAGTCAGCTGTACGAGGTGACACCAGACGACCCGGCAGCGTGGGTCCTCGGAGTGGCGACGCTCTCCATCGCCGCGCTGGTCGCGGGATATCTGCCCGCGCGGCGTGCAGCTCGCCTCGACCCGTCGGCAGCCCTGCGCGCCGAATGAGCGTGGCGGCGTCCGGATTGACGAAGGCGCGTCCACCCAGCCGCGCCACGATGTCCCGCTCCCGTGCGACAGGCGTGGCGTAGCGATCGCGGACTCGCCGGGTGATTGCGCAGCGCGTCAGAACTCCGGACCGAGGACTGTGAACGCAAGCTCGCGGCTGGCCTCGTGCCGTCCGGCGGTCGCACGAACATCGAGGCGATATTCCCCTGGCGGCAGCGGTGCCTTCAGCGTGACGCGATGCACCTTGCCTGCAGGGCCCGCATAATCCGAGGCGTTCGACGTCGTCCGATCCAGCTCCATGGTCTGTCCGTTCACGCCCGACAGCGTCGTTCGAATACTGATTGTGCCCTCCGGTTTTCCGGCCGTCCGCACGGGCAGGAGGGCGACGAGCGCCGAAACGCCGGACACTTCGCGCGCGGCAATCGGCAGGGAGGGGAGCACGCCGCCCAGCCGCTCGGCGCTGGCGTCCGCCGCAGGAACCGGCGTGGCGAGCGAGAGGCCGCCCAGCGAGATCGGCCTGTCGAATTTCGGAACGTCCACCTCGGTGAACACGCTGCCGCGCGTGCCTTCAGCGACGGCGCCGACACGAAGCTGATACCTTCCGGCCGGCACGTCGAGCCGTGCGCCGACCCGAGCGACGGCGCGGGGCCCGGCTGCCGGTGCCTGGAACCCGCTGGTGAACCGCTGGCGCGATCGAATCTGCCCGCTGCTGTCGAGCGCGACGACGTCGAAGGCGACCTCGCGGGCCTGCAGCGCATCCGCCGCACGCAGCTCGATCGACACCGCAATCGTGGAGCCCGGCCGGCCGCCAAGTGGTGCCGGCACGGCCGCGATGCGCATCGGCAGGCCGCGCGTCTGGATCGGGGCGGCGATGAGCGCATCGAGCGGCGCTGACGGGGCCGGTCTCGCGCCGGCTTTTCGGGGAGACACGTAGCCTTCGCGGGCCCGCACGTGCACGCCGGGCCGGCGGACACGCACCCTGATCCGATGCCGCTTGCCGTCATCGGGCGGAGCGGGCGAGTAGTAGGCAATCAGGTAGTAGGCGCCGTTCTCCGCGATCAGCCGGTCGACGCCCAGCTCGGGGGCATTGGTGTCGAGGACGGCGAATCCGCCGGTGCCTTCCGCGATGCTGCGCAGATGATCCTGGGAGTCCCTCGAGCATCCCGCGTCCCGGCTGAGCCCGCAGGGATCCACCGGGTAGATAGCAATGTTGCTGCGCTGGGCAGTGAGGATGAACTCCCGCAGCGCCTGCCATGCCCCTCCGGCGTGCTGGTTGGTGATGATCTGCTCGAGCGAGATCGCGATGCCCTGGCTGACGAGCAGCACCGCCTTGCGCCGGTTCTGAATCTGCGCCAGCGCCTTCGCGGCGTTGCTCATCGTCTCCATCGCCCACCGCGCCTTGATCTCATGAACGAAGCCGAAGCCGGGGCCGGAGGCGGCCGTTCCCGGGGCCATCGTCCTCTCGGCCACGCCAGTCGCCGGCATCTCTGACTGCGGGAAGAAATTGTCCACGGCCCGGAGCAGCCGGGCCTTGTCGGAGGTGAACTCGGCCTGCATCGCACGCCTTCCGCTCGTCGCGATGATGGCGGCCTGGTCGGACGGCCCGAGCCGCTCGATCAGCCGCTTGACTGTCGCCCGGGCCACGGCCAGCCTGCCCGCGTCGAAGCTGACGTGATAGTCGTCCAGGATGACCAGGATGACGCGGCCATCCTCGGGTTGAGTGTTCGTGGCGGTGGCGGTGCCGGAGGCATCGGGTGCCGGAATGGCGACATCAGCGGGCGCCAGCGGCAGGTCCACGGCGGTGAACGTCGCGATCTCCACCGGTCGCCCGTCCTCCAGCACCTCGAAGTCCTGCTCTTCCAGGCCCCGCACCGGCACTCCCGCGTCGTCCACGACGACGACGTCGACCTCCACGACGTTGACGCCGGTCCGGAACCTGGGCTGCTGGGCCGGCTGGCCGCCGAGAAGGAGCACCAGCGTCGCGGCCACGATCATCTTCACAGGACACCTCGCAAGGCGGGTGCGGTCGCGTTCTGACCTTGGCTCGCGGACCGCGGCTCATCCTCGGATCATTTCCGCGCGTCGTCAACTATCGCTCCCTGGAGCACGGGGTCCGACTGGAGGCTTTCCATCATCAATATACATGTGCCCGTTCTCTCGGTATCAGGAGCCAGCGCCGATGTCCGAACACGACCGTGCAGTTTCTGTGAGCGGCAATTGACAGCACCAGCGCCCCCGGCGCACACTGATTCCCAGCGCGCGCTGGGGCGCCTCCTGTCCGCGGCAAGGGAGTGACCTCCCACCCAACCGGGTCCGATCCGCAAATCGAACCTTCTTCCGGCCTGAAACAAGCGGACGTCAGGCATCGAACGGAAGGAGGCGTCCGTGACCACCCCAGATAATCTCCGCAAGGCGGCCAGGCGCTGGCTGAAAGCCGTTCGCCGGGGCGAGCCCGACGCTCGCGCTCGCCTCGCCCGGGCGTACCCCGACGCACCCGAGGCTCCGACTCTGCGCGACGTGCAGCACGCGCTGGCGCGCGAACGCGGGTACGAGAGCTGGATCGCCCTCACGCGCGCCCGCGACGACCGCGCGGCTGCGGAATCTCCATTGACAACGCTGCTCTCGGCGGCGGCTCGAGGCGACGCCCAGGCTGTCGCCGCCGTTCTCGACGGGCATCCGGGCCTCGTCGACGAGCGGGGCACGCTGCCGGGCCACACCGGTCTCCGCACGGCCCTGCACTTCGGCTCCGCCCACGAGGCGGTCGTGCGAACGCTGCTCGAGCGCGGCGCCGACCCCGACATCCGCGACGAAGGCGACAACGCGTTCCCGATCCACTTCGCCGCCGAGCGCGGGGATCTCGCCGTCGTCAGGCTGCTCGTCGAGCACGGCGCCGACACGGTTGGCGCCGGGACGACGCACGAGCTCGACGTGATCGGATGGGCGGTGTGCTTCGAGTCGGTGATGCACGCCGAGGTGGCACGGTACCTTCTCACGCACGGCGCCAGGCACAGCGTGTTCTCAGCCGTCGCGATGGGGGAGGCCCGCGTCGTCCGGGAGCTCGCGGCGGCGGGCGCCGATCTCGACCAGCGCATGGACCGGACGAATCACCGGAGGACGCCGCTGCACCTGGCCGTCGTCAAGAAGCAGCCGGCGGCTCTCGCCGCGCTGATCGAGTCGGGCGCCGACCTGAACCTGGAGGACGCCGTCGGCCTGACGCCGCTCGATCAGGCTGCCCTGGACGGCGAGGACGGGATGGTCCGCCGGCTCGTCGAAGCCGGTGCGCGGATCACGCTGCCAGCCGCGATCGTCCTCGATCGCGCGGACGATATCGAACGGCTGGCCGCCGCCAGGCCCGATCTGCTTTCGACGACCAACAACCGGGGCTGGGCGCGGCTGCTCGTGCGCGCCAGCAGCCGCGCAGCCGGGCCCGTGCTGGAGCGGCTGCTTCGCACGATCATGCGCCATCGCGCCGGGCTTTCCATCGTGAACATGGAAGACGACACCGAGACCGCCGTCGACGGTGCGTCCGGATACACGCCCCTGCACGCGGCGGCTTTCCACGGCAACGACGAGGCGGTCGACGTGCTGCTTCGTCACGGTGCGAACCCGCGCAGGCGTGACGGCAAGTACTGCGGGACCCCGGCGGGCTGGGCGGCACACGCCGGCCACGCGGGCACCGCAAACCGTATCCTCGAAGCCGGCGTCGACATCTTCGATGCGATTTACTTCGATCGCGCCGATCTCGTCGCGGCCATTCTGGATCGGGACGCCGCGGCCATCGATCGGCCGTTCAAAGCGTACGCGGATTGTGGAACCAGAGAAGGCCAGTGGTGGCCGGCGCCGGACTGCACGCCGCTGGAGTGGGCGACGGCGAAGCAGAGTGAGAACGCGGCTCGCATCCTGCTCGATCGGGGCGCCGGCTCCCGCACGCGGGACGACATCGAGCGGGCCGAGCGCATCGTGACGTTCCTGCGCGCGGCATGCTGGGACGGGGACGTGCACGGCAGGCGGGACCACCGGATGCACGACCGCGCGGCCCAGCGCCTGCTCACGCAGGATCCGTCGATCGCCCGCGAGAGCCTGTACACCGCGATCGTCTGCGGGGAGCGCGACGAAGTCGCGCGGGTCCTTGCGGCGAACCCGGAAGCAGCGCGGACGCCCGGCGGCGGCCGCGGATGGACGCCCATCCTGTATCTGGCCTACACGCGGTTCACGCATCCTCAGACCCTCGAGAATGCGCTCGACATCGCCCGCCTGCTGCTCGAGCGGGGGGCGGACCCGAACGACTTCTACATGGCGGGGGACGCGCGCTACAGCGTGCTGACCGGAGTGGCCGGCGAAGGCGAGCAGGACTCACCGCGCCAGCCCTACGCAGCGGCGCTCTTCGAGCTGCTGCTGGAGCGCGGTGCCGACCCGTTCGACCTGCAGGTGCTCTACAACACGCACTTCAGCGGCGACATCCTGTGGTGGCTCGAGCTGGTGTACGCGCACACCAGTCGGACTCGCGGCGCGGCCTGGCAGGATCCCGAGTGGAGGATGTTCGACATGGGGGCCTACGGCACCGGAGCGCGCTTCCTGCTCGAGACGGCGGTGAAGACGCGCAACCGGGCCCTCGCGGAATGGGTCCTGGCGCACGGGGCGAATCCCGAGGCCAGCCCGGCCCGGGACCGCCGGTTCCCGCAGCGCAGCCTCTACGAGTTCGCGCTCATGGAGGGCCTCTCCGAGTTCGCGGATCTCCTCGCGCGCCACGGCGCGCGGCGCAGTGCTCCCGTTCGCGACGATCACGAGCAGTTCGTGGACGCCTGCCTTCGACTGGACCGCGACGCGGCGCGGCGGCTGGTCCGCGATCATCCCGAGTACCTGCAGTCGACGAAGGCGATGTTCGAGGCGGCGAAGCGCGATCGCCCGGACGTGCTGGCGCTGCTGCTCGAGCTCGGCGTCTCTCCCGACGTTCAGGACGACACCGGCATGCGGGCGCTGCACGAGGCCGCGGTGCACAATGCGCTTCGTGCCGCGAGGTTCCTGGTCGAGCACGGCGCCGAGGTCGATCCCCGGGAATCGAGATACAACGCCGCACCGATCGGCTGGGCGTCGCACGGCGACCGGACCGAGATGGTGCGCCTGCTCAGCCAGTGGAGCCGCGACATCTGGACGCTCTGCTATGACGGCTGTGTCTCACGCGTGCGGGAACTGCTCCAGGAAGATCCCGCCCGCGGCCGCGTCGTCAGCCCGAACGGCTACACGCCGCTCTGGTGGCTGCCCGACGACGAGGCAGCGGCCATGCAGATCGTGGAGCTGCTGCTGGGGGCCGGCGCCAATCCAGCGGCGAGGAACACGGAAGGCGGGACGGCTGCCGACTGGGCACGCCGGCGCGGGATGCGCGCCGTGGCGGCCCGCCTCGAAGCGGCCGCGCAGTCTGCACGCGCGATTTGACATGTCCGCTCCCTCCGGATAGCCTCGGCCCCTTCGAATCGCGGTCACCGCCCGACGTGGGACGATGGGGAGCAAAGCTTCGAGGAAGACTCGAAACGGCAGTGCAGCGCGCGGTGTGGCGCAAACGGCTTCCTCCGGGGGGGGCCGGCGCCGCTTCGAGCCGAAGTCGGAGCTCCAGCGCCAGCTCGCCGAGCTGCGCCGGGCCGAGGAGGCCCTGGCGCGACGGACGGCGGAGCTCGAGGACGCGCGCAACTTCCTGGATTCGGTGCTCGAGAACCTCCCGGTCATGCTCTTCGTCAAGGACGCACGGGACCTCCGCTTCGTCAGGTGGAACCGGGCGGAGGAGGAGGCGCTGGGCATCGACCGCAGCGTGGCCATCGGCCGCAGCGACTACGACTTCTTTCCGGAAGAGCAGGCCCGGTTCTTCGAGGCGAAGGACCGCGCGGTGCTGACCGGCGGGCAGCTGGTGGACATCCCGGAAGAGGCAATCCAGACAGCGCATCGCGGGCTTCGCTTCCTCCACACGATCAAGGTCCCCGTGCTCGGGGCTGACGGCGCGCCCAAGTACCTGGTCGGCATCTCCGAGGACATCACCGAACGGAAGCGCGCGCAGGAGGAGCTGGCGCGCGCACGCGAGCAGGAGGCAGAGATCGGGTTCCGGATCCAGCAGACGCTGCTGCTCGATCAGCCGCCCGGCGACGTGCCCGGCGTACGTGTGGCCGCTCTGACCATCCCTTCGCAGCGCATCGACGGCGACTTCTACGACTTCTTCAACCACAACGACGTCTGTCTGGACGTGATCGTCGGCGACGTCATGGGCAAGGGGATTCCCGCCGCGCTGCTCGGCGCAGCGACCAAGAGTCACTTCCTCCAGGCGCTGAGCCGGCTCCTGTCGCTCTCCCCGCCGGGCACGCTGCCGGAGCCGAAAGACATCGTGACGCTGGCCCATTCCGAAATGGTCCGGCGGTTGATCGAGCTCGAGAGCTTCGTGACGCTGTGCTACGTCCGCTGTGATCTCGTCAACCGGCGGCTCGACATGGTCGACTGCGGCCACACGAACACGATTCATTTCCGGGCGAGCACCGGCGAGTGTCAGCTGCTGCGCGGCGAGAACCTGCCGCTCGGGGTGAGCGAGCGCGAGATCCACGAGCAGCTCTCGATGGCGCTCGAGCCGGGGGACGTCCTGCTGCTGTACTCGGACGGGCTGACGGAGACGCGCAACGCCGGGGGGGAGCTGTTCGGCATCGAGCGCCTCGCCGAGTGCGTCCGCCTCCATGGACACCGCGATCCCAAGGAGCTCATCGAGGCGATCCGCCTGTCGGCCGTGGCCTACTCGCAGTCCGAGACGTTCGCGGACGACCTGACCTGCGTGGCCGTGCGGATGGAAGAGCGGGAGGTGCCGCTGCTTCGCCGCGAGCTCGAGATCTCGAGTGCCCTCGAGGAGCTCGCGCGCGCGCGGGCGTTCGTCCGCGAGCTCTGCTCGGGCCTGCCCGCCCCCCGCCTCGACGAGCGCACCGTCGAGCAGCTCGAGCTGGCTGTCACCGAGGCCGCCAGCAACATCATGCGGCACGCGTATCACGGTCGGCCCGACCGGCGAATCCTGCTCGGCGCCGACGTCTTCTCCGACCGCCTCGTACTTCGGCTCCACCACCTCGGCCAGAGCTTCGACCCCTCCGCCGTCAGGCCGCCGGCCTTCGACGGGAGCCAGGAAGGGGGATTCGGCATGTACATCATCACCCAGACCGTCGATCAGGTCAGGTATCACCGCGACCAGCGCGGGCGCAATTGCATCACCATGGTGAAGAAGCGCTGACAGAGGCTCTCGATGGAACTGGCGAGCGAAACCGTCGGTGAGGTGACCATTGTCGTCGTGCCCGGCGATCAGCTGGACGCGAGCAATGCCAAGGATTTCAAGCGGGACGTCGCACCGCTGCTCGAGACGTGCCGGCACGCCGTGCTCGATCTGAGCGCGTTGCGGTTCGTCGACAGCTCCGGGCTCGGCGCGATCCTGTCGTGCTCCCGGCTGCTGCACGCCAAAGGGGGGGATCTCAAGCTCTGCGCGATGACCAGGCCGGTGCGCGCCCTGTTCGAGCTGGTGCGGATGCACAAGATTTTCGATATTCACCCCACCCGCGAAGAGGCCCTGCGCGCCTTCTACCGTTGAAGCAGCCACCCGGCCGTCCCGCTCAGGCGAAGTAGCGGAGCCCCAGCGCGAGCAGCCCGAGAAACGCGAAGAAGCCGCAGAGATCGGTCGAGGCCGTCACGAACACGCTCGAGGCTACGGCCGGATCGGCGCGCAGCCACCGCAGGATCAGCGGGATGAAGCTGCCCATCAGCGCGGCGACGAGAAAGTTCACGGCCAGGGCGAGGCCCAGGACGACCGCCAGCAGCGCCTGCCTGTGCAGCGCGTAGGCAACCGCGCCCGCGGCGAGCCCGAGGATCACCCCGTTTCCGCACGCCACCGCCAGCTCTTTCAGCAGGATGGCGCGTGCCTGGGCAAGACTCACCCGTCCGAGCGCAAGCCCGCGGACCATGATCGTGAGCGTCTGCACGCCGGCGTTGCCACCCTGCGCCGCCACGATGGTCATCAACGCCGCCGCCACGGCCATGCTCTGGATCGTGCCCTGGAACAGACCGATCACGCTGGCACTGACGCTCGTCGTCACCAGGTTCAGCCCGAGCCAGGGGAGCCGGCGCCGGATCGCGCGAAGGGGCGAATCGAGCAGCGGCTCTTCCTCGCCGAGCCCCGACAGCTTCGAGAAGTCCTCGCTCGCCTCCTCCTCCAGCACGTCCACGATGTCGTCGACCGTGATGCGTCCGAGCAGCGCGCCGCGCGGGTCGGTCACGGGCAGCGACACGAGATCGTACTTCCGGAACAGCCGGGCGACCTCCTCCTGATCCGTGTCGACGGTCGCGGCGACGACGTTGCGGTCCATGACCGCGTCGACCGTGTCACCGGCGCGGGCGAGGATGAGGCGCGCCAGCGGCAGCACGCCGCGCAGATGGAACTGCTGGTCCACGACGAAGACGTTGTGGATGTCGGGCACCGCCTCCGCAAGGGTCCGCACGATCTCGACTGCCTCTTCCAGCGTCGCCCCCTCGAGCACCGCGGCGTATTCCACCTGCATCAGGCCGCCCGCCGTGTCGGCGGGGTACTTCAGCAGCTGCTGGATGCGCGCCGCCAGCGGTCCGGACAGGCCCTCCAGGATGCCGCGCGCGCGTTCGGGCGTCACCGTCCCGAGCAGATCGGCGGCGTCGTCGGAGTCGAGCTCTTCGAGGATGCTCCGGACCTCGGCGTCCCCCAGATGCTGGAGCAGTTCCGTCCGCACAACGGATGAGACGAGCGTCAGGACCGTCGCGGCCGTCGATGCGGGCAGGCGCGAGAACACCTTTCCGCGCGTCTCTGCCCGATCCACGGCGCTGAGCGCGTCGGCCAGATCCGCGGGGTGAAGCGCGAGCACGGCTGTTTGCAGACCGTCTTCGTCGCCGGCTTCGAGCAGCGCGGCGAGACGGGCGCCCTGCACGTCCGCGGTGTTCTGGAGATCGGTCTCTACAGTCATGCACGTCCTCGGGGATGACGCCGCAACTCTACTTCATCGGCGGGCAGGCCCTGACCCGAGGATGGACGGTGCGGGGGGCGCCGCACGATCGGGGCGCAACCCGGGCTCAGGCGCGAACGATGGATCCGATCGGAGCACCCCCGCAGTGAAGCTGCACGCGGGCTGGTTGTTCAGACCGAACAGAGCGCGACCGCTTCCCGCAGCGACGCGACCGGATCGCGGGTGGGAATGAACTCGTGGGCGAAGTACCCCTGGAAACCCATGTCAGCGATCGCCTTGGCCACCGTGCGCCACTGGATCTCCTGCGTCTCGTCGAGCTCGTGGCGACCCGGCACGCCGCCAGTGTGGTAGTGCGCGATGTGCTCGCGGTTGTCCTGGATCGTCCGGATCAGATCGCCTTCCATGATCTGCATGTGGTAGATGTCGTACAGGAGCTTCACGCGCGGGGAGGCCACGGCCTTCACGACGCGCACGCCGAAGTCGGTGTGGTCTCCCTGGTAATCGGGGTGGTTCACCTTGCTGTTGAGCAGCTCGATGCAGATGGTCACCCCGTGATCCTCTGCCACCTTTTTGACCCGGTTCAGCGCCTCCACGCAGTTTCCGACAGCCTCCTCGTCCGGCATCCCGCGGCGGTTGCCGAAGAACGTGATCAGGTTGGGAACCTTCTGAGCCGCCGCGCGGGGGATCGCCGCTTCCAGGCCGCGGACGATGCCGTCGTGGTTCGCCTTCACGTTGAGACCGTCGACGATTGTGCCGCCGGCGCCGGACCCCATCGAGCAGGTGAGCCCGTACTCGCGCGCAACCGGCCACTCGGCTTCGGTCAGAAGGTCGATCGCCGTAAGGCCCAGGTCGGCAACGGCCCTGCAGAACTCCGGGAGCGGGATCTTCGCGAAAGGCCAGCGGCAGACCGACTGCTTCAGGCGGCCCGTCTGGCCGGGCGGGGTCTGCATGGCGCCTTCGGTTCCGGCGGCAACGAGGGCGGCGGCGGCGGTCATCGCCTGGCGTCGGGTCATGGCAGGCATGCCGCGGAGGGTATCACGGGCGGCCCTGGCGACGTCGCCGGCATCGGGCCGGTGCCGTCTCCGCGAGGGACCGGCACCTGTCGATCCGGCTGGTCCCCGTTCGTATAGGGGGTGAAGGGTAATTGGTGATTCCCTGCAGCACGACCTGCACACGAGGAGCACACGGAGATGAAGCAATATCTGCTCAGCATTTATCAGCCCGACGGCGCGCCGCCTCCACCGGAGGCGCTGGCGCCCGTCATGCGCGATGTGAACGCGATCGTCGAGGACGCGAAGGCCTCGGGCGTGTGGGTGTTCAACGGCGGGTTGCATCCGCCGGTCACCGCCACGGTCGTGAAGGTCCGTCGCGGCGACCTGCTCGTCACCGATGGCCCGTTTGCCGAGGCCAAGGAGCACCTCGGAGGTTTCATGATCGTCAAGGTCCCGGACCTCGATGCCGCGCTCGTCTGGGGGAGGCGGCTCGCCAGGGCGCTGACGCTTCCAGGGCTCGACGAGGGCCTGTCGATCGAAGTCCGCCCGTTCAGGGGTGACGAGGAGCACTGACCGCCCGTGCCGGCTGTGAACGCACTGGAGATCGAGCGCGTCTTCCGCGAGGAGTACGGCCGCGCCGTATCGGTGCTGGTCCGACACCTCCGCGACATCGATCTCGCGGAGGAATCCGTGCAGGATGCGTTCGCCATCGCCGTGCAGCGGTGGCCGTCGTCAGGGCTTCCCGCGAGCCCGGCCGGCTGGATCATCACCACCGCGCGCAATCGCGCGATCGACCGCCTGCGTCGCGAGGCGTCCCGTGGGGATCGGCACACGCAGGCCGCGTTCCTGTATGCGGGCGGTGACGCGACACCGGAAGAAGAGGAGGGCGTCGTGCGCGACGACCGGCTGCGTTTGATCTTCACCTGCTGTCATCCCGCGCTCGCCCCGACCGCCCAGGTCGCGCTCACGCTTCGCCTCCTCGGCGGTCTGACGACGGCGGAGATCGCGCGTGCCTTCCTGGTGCCCGAGGCGACGATGGCGCAGCGGCTGGTCCGGGCCAAGACCAAGATCCGCGCCGCGGGCATTCCCTACCGCATCCCGGACGAGCGCGAGCTCCCGCTTCGCCTTCCCGCCGTGCTGGCCGTGCTCTACCTGATTTTCAACGAAGGGCACACGGCGAGCGCTGGCAGCCGCCTGGTCCGCGAGGACCTGTGCGCCGAGGCCATACGTCTGGCGAGGGTCCTCGCCGACCTGCTGCCGGAGGCGCCCGAGGTCCTCGGACTGCTCGCGCTGATGCTGCTCGTCGAGGCGCGCCGGCCCGCGCGCACGAGCGCCGCCGGCGACCTCGTCCGGCTCGCGGATCAGGACCGCCGGCTGTGGGATCGTGCGCTGATCCGCGAAGGTCAGGCCATCGTCCGGCGGTGCCTCGCGCAGAACAGGCCGGGACCCTACCAGATTCAGGCAGCGATTCAGGCCGTCCACAGCGACGCAGCGGTCGCATCGGTCACCGACTGGCGGCAGATCCTGCAGCTCTACGACCAGCTCCAGTCGATCGCGCCGGGTCCGATTGTCGCGTTGAACCGTGCCGTGGCCGTGGCGGAACTCCAAGGCGCGGCGGCCGCGCTGGCCATCGTCGACGACCTGGCGAACGATCTCGACGGTTACTACCTGTTCCACGCCGTGCGCGCCGATCTGCTGCAGCGCCTCGATCGTCGCGACGACGCGGCGCGCGCGTACGAAGCGGCGATCGCGCGCACTGACAACCTGCGGGAACGCGAGTTCCTGCAGCGCGCTCTCCGGAACCTCCAGACCGCCTGACCGTCGATCAGGCCGGCGGCGCGTGGGAGGATGCCCGATATTCTCGGTCGTCGCGCCTTGGCATCCGGGCGCCGCGCTCCGCGACTATGCCACGCACCACTCATTCGGGACACCAGGCCAGACGGTCGGACATTTCGAGATCGTCGCCCCGCCTGGCACTGGTGACAGTGAAGCTGGACAAAACCCGGGCGTTCAAACGGGTCGTGCTGGAGTTCTCACCCAGTGAGGCCGCAGGGCTGCGGCAGAGCCGTGATCAGATGTAGCTGGTGAGCCACGCCGCGATGCTCAGCCACGCGTCCGTCTCCATGAGCGCGAGCCGGACGATGTAGGACGCGATCAGCAGGGCGGTCCCGATCAGCGCGATCCGGTTCAGGCCATTCTGCCGTGCGTCCAGGCCGACCCAGAGCAGCGCCAGGACCGTGGGCAGCCCGAAGAACCAGAGGGGGCCCAGCGCTTGAAGCGACGCGACGGGGATGCGAGCGATGGCCGGCGGGAGGAAATTGAGGGCGGTCAGCAGCATCAGCCGCTTGTGCGCGGCCGGCCGGCGGCGGAAGTACACGGCCGCGCCGAAGAAGATCGCGAACATCACGAGATCGAACAGCGGCACGATGAGGAAGGCGAGCGGGGGGACGTCCGGCGGGGCCGCAGCGGAACCGTACTTGGCCGCGCGGAGGGCTGTCGGCACCCCGGTGGCGATGACGAGGGCGGCGAGGGCGACACCCGCGTATCCAACCCGCTGATGGACCCGCACTCGCCGGGACGAGATGAACCAGATCTGCGCGGCGAAGAGGGCTACCCACGCCGTCATGAGCAGCCCGTGGGCGTGCACGAGGACGGAGGGGAGCGGCGGCACGTCGAAGAACAGGCGGAAGTAATAGGTGCGCGCAAACCCGAGGACGATGAGCAGCGGGAACAGGATCGCCGCGGTCGTGAACATCCGGCGGTCGAAGAGACGGGCCTGAGTCGGCATGTGCTGCCCCACCTGTATTGACGCGGCGGGTGATTATAGCTGCAATGGGCCCGTGAGTACAGCCGTCCCCGGCGAGATCGCCGACACCTCGCGGGCTCCCGTCTCGACGATCCCGTACTTCCGCTGTGCCCTCATCGGTCTCGGCGGCCTCTTCTTCGGCGTGACCGGACCCCTCCTCAGCACGTTCGTGCCGCCCCTCGTCCGCGACGTCATTGGCGAGCATCGGACGGCCATCGGCGTCGTCATGGCCATCGACAACCTGCTGCTGCTCGGGCTGGTCCCGTGGGCCGGGGCCCTGTCGGACCGATGGAATGCCAGCGGCCACGGCCGCCTGCCGCTGGTGCTGGTCGGGCTCGTACTGGCGTCGGCCGGCATGGCGATCTTCCCGGTGTCGACCAGGTTCGGCATCACGAGCCTGGTCGGCGCCATCGTCATCCTTTACAGCGGGATCAATATCGTCCGCTCCCCCTTCCAGGCGCTCGTGGCCGATCTCGTCCCGTCGCGCTATCGCTCCCTCGCGACCGGATCCGTCACCTTCCAGATGTGCGCCGGCGCCATCGTCTTCCTGATGCTCGGCAGGGTCCTCGGTATGCGCGCCGCATTCCTGATCGCCGCAGGCGCCGTGCTCGCGATCGCCGCCGTGTTCACCGCCACCTTCCGCCAGCAGGAGGCCGCGGATTCCCACGCCGCCGAGACAACGTTCCGCTCGCTCCTCGACGGCGTCCGGGTCGCCATCCGCGGCGCGATGCCGGGCATGCGTACGATCTTCGCGGCGGCCTTCCTGCTGCAGCTCACATTCCAGACGTTCACCACCTGGTTCGCGCTGCACGGGACCGAGCGCTTCGGCATCAGGCCGGAGGAGGTGACGATCGGATTCATCGCATGGGCCCTCGGCGGTGTGCTCGGGGCGCTCCCCGCCGGCATGCTCGGCGTGCGCATCGGCCGGAGAAACGCGATGCTGCTGGGGTTTGGCCTGATGGCGGCCTGCCTGCTCGCGCTGGACCGCGTGACGGGCATCGGGCAGGCGGCACCGCTCCTGGCTCTCGCTTCGGCCAGCTGGACGCTCCCGACCGTGAACGCATACCCGCTCTTCGTGGAACCAATCCCGCCGAATCGTCGAGGCGTGCTGTCGGCGCTGTTCCTGCTGTCGATGGCGCTCGGCGGCGCCCTGGGAGATCCGCTGAACGGCAGCCTCTTCGATCTGGTTGGCAGCTACCGGCCGCTGTTCGTGTTGATGGCCGGCTACTCCGGGCTGGCGTTTCTCGCGGTCCTCCTGGTGCCCCGCGGCGCCGGCGAGGCCGGGACCGACCCGGACGCGCGGAGGCGATCGGGACTCCGCCCCTGATCGCGGATGCACCGCGGATCGTCGATCGCGGACGGACGCGGGTCTCGGGGGCTGACGGGACGCGGATGAACGCGGACGGATGCGGGTCTCGGCAGCCGACGGGACGCGGATGAACGCGGGTCTCGGGGGCTGACGGGACGCGGATGCACGCGGATGAACGCGGGTTTCGGGGTTGACGGGACGCGGGTGAAGGCCGGTGCGAATGAGGTTAGAGGCAGGCCCCGGTTCCTGCCAGGGTTGACCCTGGCCAGCCTGGGGGCCGTGAGTGCCAGGGGCCCTGAGCCCGAGGGTGCCAGGCGTGCAGGGGGACATCGATGCGACGCTCGTCAGACCTCTTC
>DASPFV010000182.1:0-15722 GCA_035620975.1 Vicinamibacterales bacterium | reverse complement strand
AAATTCAGCGGGTTGCGAGCCCCCGCAACCAGTTTCACAGAACGGGCCGTCGGCGTTCAGCCAGGAACCGCTTTTCATTTTTCACGCAACGGCGGTGTGGCAGCTCCCCAGCCCCCGCAGCTCTCATCGCGAGTCGCCGATCTCGCGCACGATCCTCAACAGATCGCCGCTGTCGTCCATCTCGAAGAACCGCGCCCGCTCCACGCGCCGGTTCGGCTGGTGGATCGCCATCACCAGGCGATCGTCGAACGTCCGGAACAGCATCGGGTGTCCCCCATCGTCGCTCCAGAGCGGCTGCGCTTCCTGCACCCAGGGCCCGGCCAGCCGGCCACTCGACGATGTGGACTGCCCAACCGCGTACTTCGTCGGTCCGTAGCTGCTCCACAGCATGATCAGCGTGCCGGTCTTCGTGCGGTGCAACCACGGACCGTCGGTGACCGAGGCATGGTAGCGCCGGCCCTGAAAGAGCTCGCCAAGATCGCTGCGGCAGCGCGTCCAGGGCGCGTCGCTGGCGCGAAACAGCGTCGCGGGCGCGCCAGCGGCCCGCGCCAGATCAGGGGTAAGCGGCATCAGCTCGATCGTGCCGTCCTCCACCTGGATCCACTCGCGGGCGAACGCCATGTAGGGCACGCCATCCTCGATCACGAGCGTGCCGTCGAGCGCCATCCAGTCGCGCGGCGTCTGCGATCCGTGACCGAGGGGCTCGAATGGTCCCTCCGGCCGATCGGCGACCAGGATCTCGGTGCCGCGCCTCACATTGGGCGGACGCCCCGGCGGCGTCGGCAGCGGATCGGCCGATGTCAGCGTGACGAAGAGATAGTAGCGGCCGTTGTAGCGGTGCACCTCGGGCGCCCACACCGTTTCGTGCCCCCAGTGCGTCGAGGGCACGGCCCACGCGGTAATCGGCTCGCCCCAGTTCACGAGATCCGCACTCCTGTAGACGACCACTTCCTTGCGCGGGTCGGTCGGGCTCAGCCCGCGGTTGGTAGTGCCGTAGATGTAGTAGACCCTCGCGTCGCGATCGGGAAGGACGAACGGATCGCGGATCCGGATCTGCGATCGGTGGCCGGCTTCGGCCGACGGCCCCTTCCCGAACAGGGACGGTGGATCCTGCGAAGTGGAAGCGGGCGCCTGGAGGACGACGACCAGCGCCACGAGCCAGAAAGGGAGCGGCACCATGGGCGCTATCGTACTCCCTCCCTGTCAGCCAGGTCGCAAGGCGAGTTGTGGCGGCGGGAGGACTCACGCTACGGCGCGACGACCTCGTTGCGTTTTTGAACCTCAACGAAGTCAGCGGCCACACTCGCCGAAGCCGGGCCAGCACTGTCAGCAGCGACGCCCCGACGTGCCTGCACCGCCGTCCAGGCCAGATCCTGAACCCGGTGGGTCCCGAGCCCCCGCGATCATTCGCTCGATGTCGGCTGTCGACTGGCGGGGTCGCCACCTGAGCTGTTCGCGCTCCCCTATAATGGGCGATTGCCTCAGGGATCATCGCGCATGCCAGAACGCTACGGACGGTTCCGCATCACGCGTCAGCTCGGCGAGGGGGGGATGGGCATCGTCTACGCCGCGCACGACGAGCAGCTCGATCGGCAGGTGGCGATCAAGACCTGGCGCTGCGACGCGGACGCCACCGCTCGGGACCGGCTCAGGCGCGAAGCCCGCACGGCCGCCAGCATCAGCCACCCCAACATCTGCCAGCTGTACGACATCGGCGAGCAGGACGGCGAGATCTACATCGCCATGGAGCTGCTCGAGGGCGATCCGCTGTCGGCCCGCATCGCCAGGGGAGCGCTCCCCGTCACCGAGGCGGTCCAGATCGAGCTGCCGGTGCTGGCTGCCCTGGACGCTCTACATCGCCGGGGGTTCGTGCACCGCGATCTCAAGCCGTCGAACATCTTTCTCACGCCGTTCGGCGTGAAGCTGCTCGACTTCGGGCTCGCACGCCCCGTCGCCCGGGCGGACGCCGAGCTGCCGACGATGACGGTCACCATGCCGGGCTCGGTGGTCGGGACGCCGCAGTATCTTGCGCCCGAGCAGCTGCTTGGCGAGCGGGCGGATCAGCGGGCCGACCTGTTCGCGGCGGGCGTGGTGTTGTACGAGATGGTGACCGGGCAGCCGCCCTTCGGTGCCGGGGCCCGCACGCTGGCCGCGGTGTTCCACGCGATTCTCACGGATCAGCCGCCGGCGCTCGGCGGCGCGCTCTCGATTGCGGCGCTCGACCGGGTGATTCACCGCGCGCTGCAGAAGAAGCCGGCGCAGCGCTACGCGTCCGCGTCGGCGATGGCCGACGACCTCCGCGCCGTGCTGCTCGTCACGGATACGGGCCAGGTCGCGCGGGCCCAGCGTCTGCGCCGTCTCCTCGTGCTGCCGTTCCGAGTCCTGCGATCGGATCCGGAGACCGATTTCCTGGCGTTCAGCCTGGCCGACGCCATCACCAGCTCGCTGTCCACCCTCGACTCGCTCGTCGTACGATCGAGCGTGACGGCCGCGCGGTTCGCGCCCGACGCGACCGACCTCGAGGCGGTGGCGGCGAAAGCCGACGTGGACCTGGTCCTGACCGGCACACTGCTGCGCGCGGGCGACCAGCTCCGCGTGAACACGCAGCTCGTCGAGGCGCCGCAGGGCACGGTCCTCTCATCGCATGCGTCGCAGGTGCCTCTCGGCGACACGTTCGCCCTGCAGGACGAGCTCAGCCGGCGCGTCGTCGAGGCACTCTCCCTGCCGCTCAGCGCGCGCGACGAGCAACGCCTCCGCCGTGACGTGCCGGCCACCGCCAAGGCGTACGAGTACTACCTGCGGGCCAACGAGCTGAGCACCAAGCCGGGAAACTGGACGCTCGCGCGCGATCTGTACCTGGCGTGCGTCGCCGACGACCCGAACTACGCGCCGGCCTGGGCGCGCCTCGGACGTGTCTACCGCGTGCTCGGCACCTACTCGGGCGGATCGCCCGATGCGCAGTACGAGAAGGCGCGCGAGGCCTTCGGGCGGGCGCTCGAGCTCAACCAGGACCTGCCGATAGCCCACACGCTGTCAGCGAGCTTCGACGTCGAGATGGGCAGAGCCGAGGCCGTCATGGTACGGCTCCTCGATCTGGCGCAGCGCCGCACCGGCGACCCGGAGCTCTTCGCCGGCCTCGTCCACGCGTGCCGCTACTGCGGGTTGCTGCAGGCGGCGGTCGCGGCGTACGACCACGCGCGCCGGCTCGATCCCGGGGTCCGCACCAGCGTTGCTCACGCCTTTCTCGGGCTGGGCGACTACGATCGGGCGATCGCGAGCGACATCGACGATCCGCCCGTCGTGGGCGCCTACTCGCTCGCGGCGCTGGGACGCACGCGGGAGGCCTCGGACGCGCTGAGAAGGCCCGACGCTGCGGCCATGCCGCAGCTGTACCGCGCCTACGTGCAGGCCCTGACCCTGCTGTTCGAGCAACGCCCCGCGGAGGCCCTCGACGCGTTCCGGCCCTTCCTCGACGAAATCACCCTTCGCGATCCGTGCGGCGCCTACTACCTTGCGAGAGCCCTTGCCTATCTCGGCGAGCCCGAGCGAGCTCTCGAGCATTTCGCGCGCAGCATCTCGGGCGGGTTCTTCTGCTACCCCTGGTTCACGCGCGACTCCTGGCTCGACTCGATCCGCCACCGCTCCGAGTTCCGGGCGTTGCTCGGGGAAGCCGAGACTCATTACCGCCGCGCGCTCGACGCCTTCGTCCAGGCCGGAGGCGAGCGCCTGCTCGGCGTCGCCGGCTGATCTGCAGTAGAGCGCTCCTCGCGGCCCGGGCGGGCGGGTTCTGGCACGACGCGCCGACCCGCGATAAGCTGCCGGCATGTCGCTGGTCCTCGTTGCCGGAGGCACTGGCGTCCTCGGCCAGGCGATTGTGAGGCGCCTGCTCGAAGCCGGTCGCCGCGTGCGCGTCATGACGCGTACGCCGTCCAGGGCAAGGGCGCTCGCGGCCCGCGGGGTCGAGGTAGTGCGGGCCGACCTGCGCGACCGCACGTCGCTCGAGGCCGCCTGCACCGGTGCCACGCACGTCATCACGACCGCCAACGCCTTCGCCGGCGGCAAGGCGGAACCGGTGTCGGCCGTGGACGAGGCGGGCAATCGCAATCTGATCGAGGTGGCGCGTGCCGCCCGCGTGAGGCAGTTCGTCTTCACCTCCGCCCGCCTCCTGCCGCCCTTCCTCGCTATCGACTACTTCGCCGCCAAGCTTGCGACCGAGGGCTACCTGCGCGCGAGCGGGCTGCCCTACACCATCCTCCGCCCGACCGCGTTCATGGAAACATGGGCCCGGATGCTCGGCGAACCCGTCGTTCTCGGCCGGAAGGTCACGATCTTCGGGCCTGGCACGCTGCCCATCAACTTCGTGGCGGTCGACGATGTCGCCGTGGTCGCGGTCATGACCCTGGACCGCCCGGACGCCATCAACGCGATCGTCGAGATCGGCGGGCCGGCCAACCACACGCAGCTGCAGGTGGTCGAGATCTTCGAGCGCATCGCGGGCAGGAGGGCCCGGAGATCGCATATGCCCGTCTGGCTGATGCGCGCGCTCGCGCCGGCGGTGCGACCTGTCAACCCCGTCTTCGCCCGACAGCTACAGGCCGGCGCTGTCACAGCCACCATCCCCCAGCCGTTCGACGCGGGTGAGATGCTGGCGCGCTATCCAATCCAGCCGACGCGACTCGCGGACTGGGCCCGACGGTTTGCCGCCGGCCTGCCGCAGTTGCCCTGACGGTCCGCTGCGGGCATGATCTCCCTGGCGTCCGATCGCCGACCGGACGTCCACGTCCGGTGATGCACGACGTGGAGGTGTACGTGTTCCGCATCGGCCGCTGTGACCTTTTCCGTGCCGCCGGCCAGAGCGCCGCCGGCCTCCTGACTTCTTCGTCCTCAAGGGGCAGTGGGTTCAACGCCCCGCGCCGCGGCGCAACTTCGTCCAGCAGGGCGAGACCATCGAGCAGGGCTTCGTGACGGTGCCGGTCGGGCCGAGGCATCGGCGTGGACCCGAAGGCGAGGTCGCGCGCAAGGTGCAGGTGACGCAAACGCAAACGCCGTGGATCAACCCAAGTAAAGGAGCGTAACGATGAACAGGTCCCGTGCTGCCGTCCAGGTGCTTGCGGGAGGCGTCCTCCTCGTGGGGCTCGCCGCCGTTCCCTCCGCGCCTGTGGCCGGCCAGGGCGCGGCCGCGAAAGCCGCCACTCCTTCCGATCCGTTGCTCGCCGGGTTCGCGCGGTCGACCGTAGCTTCCGTCTCGGACGCCGTGGATCAGGTGGTGGGACGACGCGGATACCTCGCCCACGACGTGCGCCCGTACGTGGCCGGACGGTTCGTGGGCCGGGCCGCCACCGCCATCGTGAAGCCTGCGCCCCCCGAGCAGGCCACGCCGACGCTCGCCGTCAAACACTCGGTGGAGATGATCGATGCGGCCGAGCCAGGGGACGTCGGGGTCATCGTGATGGAGGGCAGCCTCGACGTAGCGGCCATCGGGGGCCTCATGGGCACGGCCGCGAAGGCGCGCGGCATGGCCGGGATGGTGCTCGACGGCGCGGTGCGCGACGTGCCCGAGCTGCGCGCGCTCAATCTGCCGGTCTACGCCCGCGCGGTGTCTCCGGCGACGGCCGTCAGCCGCTACGCGAGCGTCGCGAAGCAGGTTCCCGTCGAATGTGCGGGCGTGACGGTCTCGCCCGGCGACATCGTCGTAGCCGGCGAGGACGGCGTCGTCGTCGTCCCGCAGGATCGCGCGGCAGACGTGCTGAAGCGGGCACAGGAGATCGACGAGCGCGAGACGAAGATGGTCCCGTTCATCAAGAAGTACCGATCGCTGCAGAAGGCGATCGAGGTGTTCAACCGCATCTGAACTCGCGCCGTTCAGGGAGTGCGAGAGGCGGCGTCGGAGGGCCTGACGATCCGGATCAGGTGATCCGTGAAGGCGTAGTGCATCTCGGGCACGTCGTACTTCGGCATGTGGCAGCTCGTGCAGTTCGTGGTGGCGGTCGGGCAGGCGCGACCGGCCGACCGTTGGCGCGACGCTGTCGGAGCGGCGCCCGACGCCGGGTGGCAGCTCAGGCAGTTCGCGTCGTAGGTGGACGCGTCCCGTACCAGTTTCTTGTGCGGATCGTGGCACGCGACGCACGTGAGCCGGTCGTCTCCCTCCTGCCAGCAGCGGCTGCTCTGGAGGCGGTGTGGCTGCGACCGCAACGCCGCCAGGCCGCGCTCGTTGGCGAGCTTCACGTCCCAGAACGTCGCGTGGCAGGCGCCGCAGAAGTCCACGGAGTCCGCGGCATCGAGCTGTGCCGGGTTCATGATCGCGCGATCGGCCGCGGGGGCCTTTCGCTCCATCGCGTGCACGTGCCGTCGGCCCGGACCGTGGCACGCCTCGCACGTGACACCTGGAAGCGCGCGCGCGAGATCGAAGCCTGACGACGTGCTGGATGCCGTGGTGTGGCAGGCGAAGCAGCGCCGGGCCTCTGCGCGGCCCACCGGCCGGGCCATCGCTTCCTCGAGACTTCGCGGGCTGTCGAGCCGGCGATTCGGCGTGAAGTCGAGCCGGTTCACCGAGGCGTAGAAGCTGGCGCGGGCCTCCTGCAGCGAGCCGTTGCGCTCGAAGAGATACGTCTGACCGACCGTCCCCGCGCCGAGGGCCCACGAGAGGTGGACCGAGGCCGTCTCCTGGCCGTCGGTCGCCGAGTAGAGCCTGCGGTCCCCGTCGCGCGCTATCGCGAACGCATACCGGCCGGCCGAGAACTCCAGGGGAGCGCCCGATTGGAGCACCGGTGAATCGACGGCGCGCTGCGCGGTACGAGCCATGGCCGTGGTGAGCTGCGACGCTCGCGACTCGTGGCAGCGCACGCATTCCCGCGGGCCGACGTAATCCTCTACAGTCCCCGCCGGCTTCGTCGGCCACCAGCCGTCGAGTCGCACGCGGTCCGCGGTGGCCATCTGCGCGAGCAGCGGCGCAGCGGCCACGAGCAGCCCGCCTGCCGTGATCGCGAGGCCGGTCCGGGTGACACGATCGCCGTTCACCTCGTCACACCTGAGGACGGCTGCCCACGGACATGCTCCCGGACCCGGGCGGCCCCGGCCCGGTCTCCAGCGCGATCGAGAGCGTCTGCCAGTGCCCGCCAGCCGGACGGATCGCGAGGCTGCCACGCGGTCACGGCACTGAGAGCCGAAACGACAGTGGGCCAGTCCCCTGCGGCGGATGCACGCTTCGCGAGCTCGCGCTGCGCGTCGGTCAGCCCGGGAGCAAGCCTGACTGCAGTCCGGAACGCTTTCTCTGCCGCATCGGGGTCTCCACGCAGCGCGTAGAGGCGTCCCAGCTCGTAATGTGCCCGCGCATGGGAGGGCTCGATCCGCACAGCTCGAGCGAGCGCCGCCTCGGCGCCGGCGGCATCGCGTGCAGGCGGGCGGCCCAGCATGGCGCCAAGGAGGTATTGCGCCTCCGCCAGCTCCGGCGCGAGCGCCACTGCCTCGCGCACCAGATCCAGGGCAGCGGTCGCCTCGCCTTTTTCCGATCGATCGAGTGACGCATCGAGCAACACGAGCGCCCTGCCGACGGCCGTCTTCACCCTGTTCAAGCGGCGCACCTCCGCCTGCTGGTCGCGCGCGTCATTACCGCGGCCGGAGCGCGCGAGGGCCTGCGCGAGTGCGACCCGGGCCTCGACGAGGTCGGGCTGCAGCTCGATCGCTTTGCTCAGCACGTCGATGGCGGCCACCGGATCGTCCTTCAGCAGAACCGAGCCAAGCACGTGGTGGGCCTGTGCGTCCTCCGGCAGGGTGGCGACAGCGGCGCGCAGCTCCACGGCCGCGCCGTGGAGATCACCCTGCTCGCGTAGGACCAGACCGAGTGCGCGGCGCGCGAGGCCGTCAGCGGGGCGCGCAGCCAGGGCGGCCCTGAGCTGTGCCTCTGCGCCGTCCAGATCGCCGGCCAGGCGGAGCGCCAGCCCGAGGTCGTAGGCGCGCTCCGGATTGGCCGGTTCGAGCGTCTGCGCGCGCCGGAAGCTCGCGACGGCTTCCGCGGTCGCATCCCGATGGGCCAGGACCTGCGCCACGCCAGCGTGGAACCTGGCCGTTTCCGGCGCGAGCTGCACGGCCTCCCGCAGTGCCGCGAGCGCCGCGTCGAGATCGGCGGCATGCTTCACGGCGGTCGTACTCCGGTAGCGATTCCACAGCGCGATGCCCAGATTGAACTGGGCCTCCGCCTGCCCGGGCACGGCCGCCACCACCTGTCGCAGCAGCGCGATCGCGCCGTCGAGATCGCCCACGGCGGCGCATACGGAGCTGAGCCCGAACCGGGCCTCCACCAGGTCGGGTTCGAGCCGCAGCGCGTGAGTGTAGGACTCGACGGCTTCCACGAGCCGGCCGCTTCGCTCCAGGGCAAGCGCGAGATGAAAACGCGCGCGGCCGAAGCCGGGATCACGTCTCACGGCTTCCTGAAATGCGTGGAGCGCGCCGGCGAGATCGCCGCCGTCACCGAGGAGCATGCCGATCGCATCGTGTGAAACGGCATCACCCGGGTCAAGTGCGACGGCGGTCCGGTACTCGACCAGCGCGCGCGCCGTATCCCCGCTCGCGAGGTACCCCTCGGCCTTCTGCCGGTGCCTCGCTGCGGCGCCCGCGTCCTGGCCGGCGAGTCCCGGGACTGCGGACATGACCCAGCAAGTCACGCAGACCGCTGCGGCCTTCCACGTGAAGCCGCCAGTCACGGTGAACAGGGCGATGCGGCAGTGCCCCATACCAGCACGCTACTGCCGCGGTGCAGTGTCGGCGGCGCCCTCGCGGACGATCCGCACGACCATCCGCCTCAGCTCGCGATCGGGGTCGTCACCGCGGCCTTGCGCGTTCAGTCGGCTAACCCGCGCGAGCAGATCCTGCGCCCGCGCCGTCTCGCCCGTCTTCCGGTAGGCCTGCGCGAGCGAGTACGCCGGCGAGGCGTTGTCCGGATCCAGCCGGACGGCCTGCTCGAGGTGCTCGATGGCCCGCGCCGCGTCTCCACGCGCCAGCAGGATCTTTCCCAGCTCCGCGCGAGGCCCCGCAAGCTGCGGGTCCAGGCGCGCGGCCTGCTCGAACGCGCCAATGGCCTCCGCGGCGGCCGGGTCCGCCGGATCGACGCCCGAACGCATCAGGGCGATCCCGAACATGTACGGCACGATCGCTGCGTTCGAACCGGCCGCCACGCGCTCGCGGAGCAGCTCGACGGCGCGACTCGTCTGCCCCGACTGCATCCAGGCCATGGCGAGCGCCACGTGCGGCACGGGACCTTCCGGACCGAGCGAGCGCGCCCGTTCGAACTCGGTCTCCGCCTCCTCCACGAGCCCGCGCATCACGAGCATCACCCCCTTGTAGAGATGCAGCGTGGCGGACTGCGGGTTGTGCCGCAGGCCCAGACCGAGAATCTCCAATCCGAGGTCGAAGTTTTCGTGATCGAGGCAGAGGAGCGCCAGATCCAGGTAGTGCTGTTCCTGCCCCGGCTCGAGCCGTGCGGCCGTCCTCAGGCTGTCGTAGGCTTCCTGAATCCGGTCAGTAGCGGCGTAAGCACGCGATACGAGGTTGTAGAGCTCCCCGCTCTGGAGGCCCTGCCCGACGAGCTCCTGTGCGACCTGGATTGCTCGTTCGTGATCGCCGGCTTCCACGAGCATCAGCACCTGGTTGTAGCCGGCGGTCGAGGGATCGCGGTACCCAGTCCGCGCCTCGCCGAAAAAGCGAGCCGCTTCCCCGTAGGCCTGCGCCCGGCCGAGGGCCACTCCCGCCTCGAAGCGAATCGCCGGATCCCCGGGAAGCGTCTCGAGCAGCGCGAGCGCGCGAGGGCGATCGCCCGCGTCCAGCAGGCAGACGGCGTAATGGAGCGTCCACGTCGGATTCGATGCGAGACTCGCGCCGGCCCTGGCGTAGTGCGCCGCCGCAGGGGCCGGCTCTTTCCGCGCGAAATGGATCTCGGCCAGGTGAACGTGAGCGATCTCGTCGTCGGGCGCCCGCTCGAGGACCTGGCGGAACAACTGCTCGGCCCGCGGCGTGCGGCCCGCGTTGAACTCGTTGACCGCGAGATTCTTGCGTGCGGGGTAGAAGTCCGGCGCGATGGCGAGGGCTTCGGTGAACCGCTCGTTCGCCTCCGCGATCCGGCTGTCGCCGGTCAGTGCGATCCCGAGCAGGTTGAGTATCTTCAGGTCACGCGGCGACCTGGCCCGCATCTGCTCGAGCCCTGCGACGGCAGCACGGAAGTCCCCGCGGCGGATCCGGAGGACGGCGCAGTCATACGTCGCCGCGTCGCAGTCTGTCGAGGTCGATGCGGGTGCTGTCTGTTGCGGCGACGCATGCGGGGCCGATGGCCTGAGCGCCCCTCGTCCGGCGTCCGCCGGCAGGAGGAGGTTGCCGGCGGACGCAGGCGCGGAGCCGAGACCGAGCAACAGCGCCGCGGTCAGGGGCGAGGCGAACACCTGGGAATTATCCCACGGAGGCACGACCGTCCCCGTCGGAGGCCGGCCCCGCGGCGACCGGTCAAAAACTGATCCGCGCTCCGAGCTGCACGATTCGTCCGGGCAGCGCGTCGGTGGATCGCCCGAACGCCGCACTGGTCAGGTTCGACTGCGGCGGCAGCAGGTTCGTGGTGTTGAACAGGTTGAACGTCTCGAGCCTCAGCTGCACGACACCGTTCCGGCCGAAGGCCGGCACGGTAATCGAGCGGATGAGCGCGAAATCGACGTTGAAGTACCGGGGACCGCGGAACGTGTTCCGACCGAGTGTGCCGGCACTGCCCGGCGCCGGAGTCGGGAAATCGGACGCCTGGAAGATCCCGTTCAGGAAGTCATCATTGCTCAACCCTGATCGGGAATCTCCGAAGGAGGGCACGTTCGGTCGATCGAACTGGAGACCATCGGCGTTGTAGTCGCAGCCGCTGTTGCCGACGATCGCGCCGCTGCCGTCGCGTATCGGGGCGAAGGCTCTCCCCTGGCAGAACACAGTGAAGGGAGTCCCGCTCTGCGCAATGAGCACGCCCGTCGCCTGCCAGCCGCCGAAGATGGCTTTCGCCATGCCTGATGGCGGCCCCGGTATCATCCAGATCGACCAGAGCGACAACTTCTGGGGCACGTCGAAATCGGCGCGCCCCTTGTCCTGGGAAGACGGCCCGTACGCGTCGGGCAGCTGAGTTGCCGAGAACGTGCTCGAATAGTCGGTGGCCCGGCCGAACGTGTAGGCCCCACCGAAGCTGAGCGCGCGGCGCAGCATCTTGGCCGAGATCGTCCCGCCATGGAACGAGCTCCAGTCGGTGGAGTTGCTGTAGTTGATCCCCGCGAACCCGGGCAGGATCCGATCGAGCCGGCCGTCGAAGAGGTCGCCGTTGAAGCGGTTGATGTCCCATTTACGGTACGCGTTGTTGCCTCTCGACCCGATGTAGTCCGCCTCGACGACCACCCCCGTGCCGAGCGAACGCTGGAAGCCGAGGAACCAGTTGTCGAGGTACATGGGCTCGATATCGGAATCGACCACGTGAACGACTCCCGCGCCGTTGAGCAGCCCCCCGTGCTCGTTGAGCCCCGCGCTCAGGCCCGTCGGCCGGGGGTAGTTGTAGGGAACGGTGGTGCTCTGGCCCAGTCCGAACACCGGCTTGGAGACGGGATCCTGGATCGTCACGCTCAGGGCCGCAAACGCCGGCAGGTTCTGGTACTCGCCGTCCCAGATCTGATTCGACATCCGGTCGTACGATCGACCGATTCCGCCCCGGATGGACATCGTCGCGCTGTTGGTCGGATCCCAGGCGAAGCTCACCCGGGGCGCGAGCGTGTGCATGCCGCCGCCCAGCAAGCCCCCTTCGAGGTAGTAATGCCGCTGCACCATGCGGGCGCTGGCCAGGCGCGACTGGAGGTCGCCCTCCGTCGTGAACTGGATGTTCGCCATGTCGGCCTTGGTGTTGTAGATATTGAAGTAACCTTCATAGCGCAGGCCGGCGTTGATGGAGAGGTTCGGCCTCGCCTTCCAGTCGTTCTGCACGAATCCCGAGACCGATTGTGTGCGGTGGAACCGGATGATCCGCGTGATCGGATCGGCCGTCGCAGGATCGATCGCAATCTGCTGCTGCCCGAAGGCCTGATCACTGGCGAAGTCGAAGACGCTGTTGAAGCTGTAGGTCGGCCTGTTGAAGACGCGCGAGGCCTCGTTGTCGGCATGCTCCCGCGTGTAGCCACCCCCGAGCTTGAGCGTGTGCGACCCGCGCGTCATCGTGAGCACATCGCGCCACTCGAAGCTGTTCTGCACGAACTCGTTCGGCCCCCATCCCACCTGATAGCCCGCGATGCCCGTGACGGTGACACCCGGGATGTCCGGATGATGGTTGAGCAGCTCACCCCACGGCCGCACCCACGCGAACGAGACCTCGTTGAGGGTGGTCGGGGACAGAATGCGCGTCCAGTTCGTGCTGAAGTGCATGCTGCTCGTCGGCGACGCGGCTGTAAAGCCCGGGTACACCTCAGGCGTGCCGAAGCCGACCTTGTCGGTCGTCGTCCGGCTGAACGAGCCGTAGATCCGATCCTGCCCCTCCCGCATCTGATGATCGACGCGCGCCGTCCACTGGAAGCCGTTCCTGGGCGACGTCTCGTTCCACGTGCCCTCACCCGTGACCGGCAGGTTGCACGGCACCGGCCCGATGGGCGAGGCGATGGGCGTCGAGCCCGCGCACGCGGCGTTCAGGTGCTGCCCCGCCGTGCGGAAGTTGCGATCGGGCGCGAAGGACGCCGGGTAGTTTTTGGCGATGAACGTGGAGACGTTGTTCGGCCGTGCCTGCTCCATGAACCGGATGAACTCCGGCGTCATGATCGTCCGCGCGCCGCTCACGGCGACATCCGACCGCAGCACGTCGCCCGACGTGAAGAAGAACGTACGGTTGCGCGTGACCGGCCCGCCGGCGCCCCACGAGACCTCCGTGCGCCCGTAATCGGGATGCGAGAAGCCCGTCGCCTGCTTCTGGAAATGGTTCTTCGATTGAAGGGTGTTGTTCGTGTAGTACGTGCCGAGGCTGCCGTTCAGCTCGTTGGTGCCGCTCTTGGTGATCACGTTCACGAGCACCGAGCCGTTACGGCCGAACTCGGCCGAGAAGTTGTTGACCGAAATGCGGACTTCCTGCACGCTCTCGCTGTTCGGGTTGATGTTGACGACCCCGCTCCGCTGGCTCGAGCTCACGGTCGAGGAATCGAGCAGGAAGTTGTTCGATTCGGCGCGGGCACCGTTCGCGTTCATGTTGACGCCGAACTCGTTGTTGTAGAGGTCCGAGTTCGACTGGGCGTAGGCCTGGCCGCCGCCGGTGGCCCGACCCACCACGCCGGGGGTCAGCACGACCAGGCTGTAGAAGTTCCGCCCCATGAGGGGCAGGTTCGTGATTTGAGTCGTCTCGATCAGTCCGGAGACCCGACCCTCGGCGGTTTCCACGAGCGGCGCGAGGCCGCTGACGGTGATTTCCTCCTCGACCTGTCCCGATTCGAGGGTGACGTTGACCGTCTTGGTCTCGGCGGCCTGCAGCAGGATGTTCGCCTGCACGGCCGTCTTGAAACCGCTGAGCGTGACGCGCACCGTGTAGGTGGAACCGGGCAGCGCCGGGAACCGATAGTAGCCGCTCCCCGACGTCGTCACCGTCTGCGTCGCGCCGGTGGCCTCGTTGGTGATGGTGACCGAAGCGCCAGGTACGATGGCGCCGCTCGCGTCCGTGACCGTCCCTTCGATCGAACTGGCGAACTGGGCGGCGGCTCGCGTGCCGCCGCAGAGCATGACCACCAGCAGGATGCCGCCCACTCCCCATCCCTTGCGCACTGTCATGGTCGCTCCTCCAAAGCGGTGCAGGTTGTGACTGACCGCGACTGGCGCAAGCAGGCTATATCATATATGGTTCACGCCAAGCCCTTTCCCGTTACCTTTTTGTATTAGTCAGCCATAACATGCTTACGATGAGGCACTTGCCCTCGAATCGCCTCTGCATCGCCGCACTCGGGCTGCTGCTCACGGTCCCCCTGCTGGCGGATTTTCAGGGGATGGGCCGGGGGACCCGCACCCCTCGCCCGGTGAAGCCCGTCGAGACCGACCTCCCACCCATCCGGGTGGAGTTCAGGGACGTCGCCGAGACTGCAGGCCTGGTCTGGCCCAGCATCTCCGGCCGCGAGGACCGCAAGCAGTACATCCTCGAGGCGACCGGCAACGGGGTCGCGATCTTCGATTACGACAGCGACGGCCTGATGGACGTGTTCGTGGCCAGCGCCACGAGGCTCGACCCGGACGCGGAATCTGCCAAGGCGACGAGCCGCCTCTATCGCAACACCGGCCAGCTCCGGTTCGAGGACGTCACCGGCACGGTCGGGCTCGATCGAGTCGGCTGGGCGCAGGGGGTCTGTGTCGGCGACTACGACAACGACGGCCACCGCGATCTCCTCGTGACGCATTACGGCCAGACGCTCCTCTACCGCAACGAGGGGGGCCGGCGCTTCCGCGACGTGACGGCGACGTCGGGCCTGCAGTCGGCAGGCGTGCGCTGGGACACCGGCTGCACGTTCGTGGACTACGACCTCGATGGCAGGCTCGACCTGGCAATCACGAGCTACCTGACGTTCGATCGCGCCCGCGTCGCGGTCCCCGGCAGC
This sequence comes from Vicinamibacterales bacterium, assembly GCA_035620975.1. Lineage (GTDB taxonomy): Bacteria > Acidobacteriota > Vicinamibacteria > Vicinamibacterales > 2-12-FULL-66-21 > DASPFV01. Next base: position 1,113 of record DASPFV010000182.1, on the reverse strand, counting down.
AGCGGCTACTGCCTCTGGAAGGGGATGCCCGTGATGTGCGGCCCCCGCGGCCTGCCGTTCGCGCGCCACCGGCTGTTCCGCAATCTCGGCGACGGAAAGTTCTCTGACGTGTCCGACGCATCGGGCGTGGGAAAGGTCTCGGATTGCTATGGCTTCACCGTGATCGCCACCGACGTCAACAACGACGGCCGTCCCGACCTCTACGTCGCGTGCGACTCGACCCCCAGCCTGCTGTTCGTGAACAACGGCAACGGCACGTTCGAAGAGAGCGGGCTGCTGTCGGGCGCGGCGCTCAACTCGGACGGCCAGGAGCAGGGCGGCATGGGCGTCGCCGCGGCCGACTACGACGAGGACGGCCACGTCGATCTCGTCAAGACGAATTTCAGCGACGACGTGCCGAACCTGTACCGGAACAACGGCGACGGCACGTTCGAGGACCGCGTCTTCCAGTCGGGGCTCGGGGCGTACATGCAGTACGTCGGCTGGGGCGTGCACCTCGTCGACGTGGATCACGACGGCCTCAAGGACATCCTGATGGTCAACGGCCACGTTTATCCCGAGGCGGACCGACTGTCGGGGCAGCAGTATCGACAGCCCCGTCTGCTCTACTGGAACGTCGGCGGGCGGTTCAAGGACATCTCGGCCGGAGCCGGTCCCGGCATCCGCGAGACGTGGTCCTCGCGCGGCTCCGCAGCCGGGGATCTCAACAACGACGGCGCGCTCGAGGTCGTCGTCAGCAACATGGGCAGCCGTCCGAGCCTCCTGAAGAATTTCGGCCCGCGCCAGAACTGGCTGATCGTCCGCTGCGTGGGTACGACCGCGAACCGGGACGCGATCGGCGCGCGGGTGGTCGTCCGCGCCGGCGACCGCCGGGTCTCAGGCGAGATCCAGAGCGGCGCCAGCTTCATTTCGCAGAACGACTCGCGCCTGCACTTCGGCCTCGGCGCCCACCAGCGCTACGACGCCGTGGAAGTCCAGTGGCCTGGTCACGTCACGGAGCGGTTCCCAGGCGGGCAGGCGAACGAGATTCGCGTTCTCACGCAGGGCACCGGCGAGCGCGTCGAGCCCAGGCCGGCAAGCCGCCGGTAGGACACTCACAGCTGCCAGACCCCG
>DASPFV010000181.1:0-25072 GCA_035620975.1 Vicinamibacterales bacterium | reverse complement strand
AGAACAAGGCAGCCCAGCCTTCCGGCTTCCCCCGCCTGGCTGCCGGGGACCGTCACTGCACCCGACGGCGACGCCGCCAGGTGGCAGCCGAAGGCCCGAACCGGAAGCTTCGAGCTGGTCGATGCGATATCATCACCGATTGACATGAAGGCGATTCTGCTGGCCGGCGGCAAGGGCACGCGGCTGCGTCCGCTGACGGTTCACACGCCCAAGCCCATTGTTCCCATCTTCAACCGGCCCTTCCTCTATTACCAGCTCGACCTGCTGCGGCAGGTGCCTGAAATAGACGAGGCGATTCTCAGCCTGAACTATCAGCCACGGCGCATAGAGGAGATCTTCGGCGAGGGGGAGGGGCTCGGGCTGAAGCTCCGGTACGTGGTCGAGCCGGTGCCGCTCGGCACGGCTGGCGCTGTCCGCTATGCCGGCGACTCGCTCACCGAATCGGTCGTCGTCTTCAACGGGGACGTGCTGACGCAGGTCGACCTGGCGGCGGTGCTGCAGCTGCATCGGGAGCGACAGGCGCGTGCGACAATCGTGCTCACCCCGGTCGACAACCCGCGGGCGTACGGTCTCGTCGAAACCGACGCGCAGGGCAACGTGGTGCGATTCCTCGAGAAGCCTAGCGAGGACGAGATCACGTGCAATACGATCAACGCCGGGATCTACGTGCTCGAGCCGGACACGTTCAACCGGATCCCGAAGGACACGGCCTGGTCCATCGAGCGCAGCTTCTTCCCCTCGCTCATCGAGCGCGGTGAGACGTTCGTGGCGTACGTCTACGACGGCTACTGGATTGACATCGGGACGCCGGCGAAGTACTTGCAGGTGCACCGCGACATCATGGACGGCCGCTATCATGCGCCTCCCTTCGATGGCTCGCCGAAGACGACCTGGGTCGCGCCGGGCGCGCGGGTGGAGGACGGCGCGGAGCTGCACGGCCCCTGCTTCCTCGACGAAGGCGTCGTCGTGAAGGCTGGCGCGAAGATCCTGCCCTACTCCGTCGTCGGGCGGCAGACGCGCGTGGAAGAGTCGGCCGTCGTCGACGGCTCGATCGTATGGGCGAACGGCTGGATCGGGCCCGACGCCGTCGTCCGGGGATCCATTCTGGGCCGCAATTGCCACGTCGGCCGCAACGCGGCGCTCGACACGGCCGTCGTCCTCGGCGACAAGACGGTCATCACCGACTACAGCAGGCTATGAGCATCAATCCGTCGATCTTCAAGGCGTACGACGTCCGCGGGCTGTACCCGTCGGAGATCAACGAGGCCGCCGCATACGAGATCGGGCGCGGCTTCGTGGCCTACCTCGACGCGCGGCGCATCGGCGTGTCGCGCGACATGCGGCTCTCGTCCCCATCGATTGCGTCGGCGTTCATCGACGGCGCACGCGGCCAGGGGGCCGACGTGGTCGACTACGGCATGATGGGGACCGACATGCTGTATTTTGCCGTCGCGCGGGACGGCCACGACGGGGGCGTGCAGATCACGGCCTCGCACAACCCGAAGGAGTACAACGGCATCAAGATGGTCCGCCGCGAGGCGTTCCCCCTCAGCGGCGACGCGGGCATCGGCGACATCCGGGACATGATCCGCGAGAACCGGATCCCCGGCCCGGCTTCGACGCCCGGCGCCCTCGTGACGCGCGAGGTCCTGGACGACTACGTGCGGCACGTCCTGTCGTTCATCGATCCGGGCATCGTGAAGCCCTTCAAGGTCGTGCTGGACGCGGGCAACGGCATCGCCGGCATGGTGGCGCCGAAGCTGTTCGAGCGGCTGCCATGCCGGGTGGACGCCCTGTGCTTCGAGGTGGACGGCACGTTCCCGAACCACGAGGCGAATCCGCTCATCGAAGAGAATCGCCGCGACATCGTCGAGCGCGTGGTGGCCACGGGCGCCGACATCGGGATTGCATGGGACGGCGATGCCGATCGCGTGTTCTTCATCGACGGCACGGGGGAGTTCATCGCGGGCGACTTCGTGACGGCGCTGCTGGCCGAGGCTTTTCTGCTGAAACATCCCGGCGCGACCATCCTGTACGACGTCCGCGCGAGCTACGCGGTGAAGGACATCGTCGCGAAGTACGGCGGGACGGCGCTGATGAACCGCGTCGGTCACGCCTTCTTCAAGCTCCGCATGCGCGAGGAAGGCGCGATCTTCGGCGGCGAGGTCACAGGCCATTACTACTTCCGCGACAACTTCTACGCCGACAACGGGTTCATCCCGGCACTCCTCATCCTGGAGCTGATGTCGCGCAAGGGGCAGACGCTCCGGGAGCTGCTCACACCCCTGCGCGAGAAGTACTTCATCTCGGGCGAGGTCAACACCCGGGTCGCGGACATGCGCCTCGTCCAGCAGAAGATCGACGGCCTGGCCGCGAAATACACGGACGGCCGGGTGTACACGCTGGATGGCGTCTCGGCCGAGTACCCGGACTGGCACTTCAACGTGCGCGGTTCGAACACCGAGCCGATGCTGCGGCTGAACCTGGAGGCGACGACCCCTGAGCTGATGGCACAGAAGCGCGACGAGGTGCTCGCGTTCATCAGAAGCTGAACACGTGTCGGCAGCCGCCGATCCCGGTCGGGCTGGAGGCCGTCGACGCGTGCGCAGCGCTGGTACTGTCGTGTGAAAGCCGCCAGTGGCTTCCGGTCGGATGGAGGCGCGGACGCGTCGAGGCGATGGCTTCCCGCTCGAGCAGGCGCGCTGCGGATACTCCCGCCGAACGCTTTGCTATAATCAGGAGCCGACGGTCAGCCGGGCGGGCTTAGCATAGTGGTAATGCCCTGGCTTCCCAAGCCAGTTAGACGGGTTCGATCCCCGTAGCCCGCTATCTTCTCTGATCTTGGGACTTCGTCCCCAGACCCCTTACACGCTCACTCGCTCGCCGCTTCGCCGGCTCGCTCCGTTCGCGTGGCTCACTCGCTGCGCTCGTTCGCTGATTGTCTTCTTCGGATTGGGCTTCGTCCCGAGACCCTCACACGGTCTCGCGGGGGCCCCTTGCCCCGCTCCGTTCGCGTGGCTCACTCGCTGCGCTCGTTCGCTGATTCTCGAGTGTTTGTGCGCGCCCGCCGCAGCGGCGAGCACTCCGCCGTGGCCGCCAGCGCGAGTCGTTCTTCGAGTGCCCCGGCACGAGAGGACCGAGGTCAGCGGCACGCGGGCTCGCTGCCGCTACCTCCGCGTCAGCGCGGCCACGAGATAACGGAGCTCGGATTCGACCTCGCCCGCATCGGCCACCGTCTCGGCAATCTCTTGCCGGAAGAGTTCGCGATAGCGTTTCCGGAGCCGATGAATCGCGACCTTGAGCGCGCCTTCCGATGTGCCCATCTCTCGAGCGAGCGCGGCATACGGCGCGTCGGCTTGATCGAGGAGGAAGGCCTTCAGCCGGTTGAAGTGGTCCACACGTCCCTGTTGGACGAACTCTGACCGCAGTCTGTCCACCACTCTCTCGAGCAGTGAGAGCGCCCAGCGCCGCTCGAAGATCCGCTCCGGCGTCTCGTTGTGCGCGGGCTCGCGCTGGTAGCGATCCTCGCCGGACGAGACTTCGAAGGACAAGACCTTGCCTCCACCGCGTTTCTGCGCGCGACTGCGATCGGCTTCGTCGGCGAGGAAGAATTTCAGGGAGCTCAGGATGAACGCTCGGAACCGCCCCTTTTCCGGGTCGGCGCGGTCGAGATAGCGGCCTTCCACCACGCGGATGAAGAACTCCTGCGTGAGGTCCTGCGCCTGGTCGGCAGGATAGCCGCGGCGGCGAACATACGCGTACAGCGGATACCAGTAGCTTTCGCACAGCGAGACCAATGCGGAGCGCGCCTCCGTCCGGCGGGAATCGGCCGCGGCGATCACCAGCGTCCACCGGGTGGTCGGGAAGTCAGATCCCCCCGCCAGCGTGTGCAGCGTGGTTTCCGCCTGCGGCGTCTTCGAATCGCCGGTCATAGTCTTAGCCGGTACTGTTCCACAACGGGGATAAGGAATCGGAACGCCAACCGTTACACGGCAATCACCGCTGGTGTGGCCGGCTACAGTCGCGCGTACTCGGCTTTGGCGCGTTTCAGAATCGGGACGTCGGCGTCAGCATCCTTCCATAAGGCCAGGAAGACCTCATAGGCCGCCTTCGCCTTTGCCTTGTCTCCCAGCAGTGCGAACACCCGGCCACGTTGCAGGTGAGTCAGGACGCCGATGGGATCGGCGCCAACGATACCGGGGTGATCGAGAATCTTCTGAAATTCGGCCGCGGCCTCCTCATACCGTCGGGCAGGGATCAGGGAGTTGCCCCGGACGTAGGCCGAGTGCAGACCGCCAAGATAGTAGCTACTGAAATTGAGGCCGTTTGCCGCGAGCTCATAAGGCCGGGCGATCTGCAGCCACTCGACGCTCTCTCCCGGCCTGCCTCGCAGAAGTGCGGCCAGGGCGCGAAGAACAGGGCCATAGGTGAACTGGGCGAAGGTATCCTCCGGAAAGCGGTTTTCCAAATCGGCCGCGAGCGCTTCCGATCGGGACGCATCACCCGAAAGCGCCAGGGCAAGCGCGGCGACGTATAGCACATCCCGGCCATGTGAACGCTCCAGCGCCGACACCGCGTGCCGTTGCCCTTCACCAGCATTCCCGCACATGGCTTCCCACGTCGCTCGTGCGGCCTGGTAGTTTGCTGCCGTCTCGTAGTCCCCTTCTTGCAGGGCTAGACCGATTGCGTGGTTGGACAGCTGCCGGGCAGCCTGCAGGCGGCCGGAACGAGCCAGAGCGAGAGCTTGCTCATGGGCCATCCAGTGCTCTGCCCTGCGCTTGCCTTTGGCCCGAGCTGCCGTCCGCTCCATCTGCTCCTGGTCACCCTTCAGCACCGCGATGATGTATTGGATGAGGAGCATGCGGGGTACTTCGAGCTTGCGCTCGGAAGCCGCGTGAAGCGTCTTCTCGGCTTCCGCGAACCGGCCGGTGAGGAAATAGGTCCCGGCAAGATTGCCATACGCGAGCGCAAAGTCCGGATCCAACGCGATGGACTTTCGAGACGCGTCAATGGCTCTCTCGTACCGAGCGGTGCCATGGGTCGTAATGCCGCCGAGCAAACTGTCCGGATTGGGCTGTTGCCCGCGAGGATACGTCTGCTGCCACAACTCGAGGGTCTGGTACGCCTTTTCCAGGTTTCCTGTGACGTGGCGGTCGTAGTTGAAGTCGATGAAGAACCTTTCACGATCGCTCACGCGCTCCCGCAGGCGCCACGCCTTGGTGGTGCTCTCGGCTGCCAGCACTGACTCCCCCTCCACGTTGTAGGCAAGTCCGAGATGGGCGTAGGCCGTCGCGAAGTTGGGATCGATTTCGACAGCGCGTCGGAAAGAAGGGATCGCCGCGGCGTTGCCTGCGGACATGGTCAGTTTCAGTCCGATAGTGTAGGCCTTCAGAGCTTCGAGCGACGGCGTCGTCGACTCGGACAACGGCGTCGAATACCGTTCGACCGTCGCGAGTGATTCACCAACCCTGGTTCGGAACTCACGGACGATTTGACTGAGAGAGTTCAGGACGTCCTCTCGGCGTGCCGCCTGGATCTGCTTTTCATCCAGGATAGTGCCCGTAGTGCAGGTTCTGGCACGCAAGCCCAGCACATACCGGCTGCCAAGGGCGGCGATCGAGCCTTCCAGAGTCGCGGCACTCGCGGTTCGCTCGCAGACTTGCTGAGCGAGTTCAGGAGTCAGCCGCGCATCCCTCGGCTGTCCCATGAGGGCGAGCACCCGCAGCACCTGTGCGTCCGAAATCAAGCTGAGGGCCGGCGACTGCTGAAGCTCCACCGACAACGCCTGCCGCAGCGTGTCGTCAAATACGGGATCACCGGTCTGGTTGTCGAAATCCGCGAGAACGATGGCATCCTTGGCGGTCAGCTTGGGACTGGTCGCGGACTCGCGATGCCAAAGCGACCAGGCCGTCACTGAGCTCAACGAGAGAATGACGACTGCGGCGGCCGTGCCGAGCGCCGGAAGCCTGTGCCTGCGAAGAAACTTGCTGGCTCGGTACACCCTGCTGCGCGGCGAGGCCAGCACGGGCCGGTGCTCCAGGTGATTCTGGATATCCGCGGCGAGGTCAGACACCGACGCGTAGCGCCGCTCGCGCGCCTTCTCCAGGGCCTTCATCGTGATCGCGTTCAGGTCGCCGTCCACGAGGCGGCGCAGCGAGATCGGGTCGGTCTGACGGCGCGCCGCGATGTCGGTGACCGCCGCGCCGAGCGAGGTGAGCTTGCGGGAGAGTGACGGTGCTTCGTCTTCGCGAATGATCCGCAGCATTTCGGCCAAGCCGGCCTTGCGCAACGTCGCCGTGTCGAACGGCACGGCGCCAATCAGGAGCTCGTACAAGAGCACGCCCAGCGAGTAGACGTCCGAGCTTTCAGCGACATCGCCGGTCATCGTGTCGGCTTGCTCCGGGCTGGCGTACTCCGGCGTCCCGACGATCTGACCGAATTGGGTGATCAGGGTCTTCTCGACCGCCCACTTGTAGGTGGCCTTGGCGATCCCGAAGTCGATGACTTTGGGAATCGGCGCGCCGTCCCGTTCCATCACGAGCACGTTCGACGGCTTGATGTCGCGGTGGATCACCCCTTTCCGGTGCGCATGATGGACCGCACGGCAGACCGCCAGGAACAGGACGAGCCGGTCCCGGGTGATCAGCCGCTTACGATCGCAATACTGCGTGATGGGCGCACCCTCGATGTACTCCATCACGAAGTACGGCCGTCCGGTCGGGGTCGTGCCGGCGTCGAAGATCTGCGCGACGTTCGGGTGGTCCATCAGCGCGAGCGCCTGGCGTTCGTTGTCGAAGCGGGCGAGCACCGCGGCGGTGTCCATCCCGAGCTTCACGACCTTGAGCGCGGCGCGCCGGCGAATCGGCTCACGCTGCTCGGCGAGGTAGACGGTCCCCATCCCCCCTTCGCCCAGCGACTCGATGATGCGATAGCGGCCGAAGTCCTCACCCGGGGTCACGCCGGTGGCAGGCCCACCCGTGTGCGTCCCGAACTCGCCGCTCGCGGAACCCTCCAGAGCGCCCAGGATCAGACAGTGCGGGCAGAGTCCGGCGGGATCGGCTGAACCCAGTTCCGCTCCGCACTGTGGACAGCCTGGCATGTCAACCTGACAGGGATCCGGTGCTGATTCTATACCCGCGGCGGGGCTGTAACCTCGGGCCTGGCGATTCCTTATTCGCGGCAGGAGAGCCGGATTGGGCCCGGCCACTGTCACGAGCAAAGGAGACTCGTCATGACGAGGAAGGCGAACATCTCACTGGTGCTGGGTGTGGTGCTACTCGGCGCGGCCATCGAGGCGCGAGCAGACTGTCAATACCTCCGTGGCAGCATCTCGGAGACCAGGATTTCTCAAGGAACCGAACCTTCCAGACTCCTGGGCACCGTGACCGGCGTGCTGAATGGCGCCGCAACGGTGACCATCCTCAGCACGACGCCGGTCGTCAGGTCGTTGGATATCTTCCTGACAAAGAGCGGCGATGTGCTGCGGGCCGAAGGCTTGCCGGTACGCACTCCCATTCCAGGCGCGCCTCCAGGCGAATTCTCGGTACACGTGGACCTGACGATCACCGGGGGATCGGGCAAGTACGAAGGAGCTTACGGCACGATGGAGTTCGATGGACTGGGTCACACGACCGCCGTGCCGCCAACCACCGAGCTGATCTACAGGGGGACCGTCTGCGGTCCCAATATCGGGGCCGACGAAAACTGACGCGTCGTCGATTCCGTGCGGGCTTCCGGCCTGTGAGCCACGTCCTGCCCCTCATCGCTGTCGAAGCGGATGGAAAAATCGTGCTGTGCGGATGCGGGTTTGACCTGGGAGGCAGGTGGGGGCGGCGGATCCGGAGTTCCGCAGGCCCTGAAGGTCGCCGATGGCTCGACCGGGACGCGGCCGTCGCCCCGTGCCCTCTCGAGGCACATCATCGATGCTGCAGGGCGCCGATCGAGAATCGCGCCCTCCTCAGGCCGGCAGTCCCATCTGGCGTCGTCCAAGTGGAGTCAAGTCGGCCGCCGTGGCCCGGCCGACGAAATCGACTTCGAAGTCGTCAGGCGCGAAGTCCGGCGGTGTCCTCCCCTCGAGAAAGGCCGCCGCCTGCCTTGGCAAGTACGCCGTATTCTTCTCGCAGCCGACGGTTGCGCCGATGTACATGACATTGCTGTATCCGCCGCCTTTGTGCTCGTCTTCGACCGCGTGCACGACATCGGTGTGCCAGAACACCGCATCGCCCGGTTCCATCACGGGGATCGACGTCAGGGCTTGCAGCAGGATGCCGTGCCAGCGGGGCTGGACCGAGAGTGCCCGTCCCGGCTGTGCGCCGCACAGATCATCCTCGGGAACGTCGTCCTGTAGCGCACGCAGGAGGATGTACGCCATGCCAGTCGCGATCGGGATCAACTGGAGCGTCCCGTCTCCTTTGCCCTGTCGCGTCAGTGCCGTCCAGCCCTGAAATGTCCGGAACATGGAGCAGACGGCCGGTGACGGGATTTCCTGGACCTGGGGACGCCAGGCGGCATCGAACGGGTCGTATTCACGCCAGCGGCCCGAAAAAACGTGCCGGTAGACTTTACGGAATCCTTCGTCCAGCCACCGCTCGACCGATCCTCCGTCGACGTGTGGCGACAGACCGAGCGACGTCGATCCGGGCGGCCGCCGGCGAATGCGGTCGGCGTACACGGGTACCTGGTCCGGTTCGAAGTGTCGGCGGCCTTCGCTCTCGGCGATCCAGAGTCCGTTCAGAAAGACGCGTGCGCGCGTCAGCGATTCCGACTGTCGCGCCTCGACCTGCGGGCGCGACCAGTAAATGCCGTAGATCTGCGGCTTCGCAGCGGCCAGCGTGCCGAAGTACTTGTCCTCGGCCGCGTGCATCAGTCTCTCGGTCAGGCCGTTCTCGTCGACGTAGCGGCCAATCTCCTCGTTCCACTCGCGCGCCTGTTCGGGCGCGAAGACACGGCGGATCACGCAGGCGCCCCGGTCTCTGATGGTAGTGAGCGTGGCCGGGGTCACGGTTCCAGTCTCGATGTCGCCATACGCAACTGCTGGAATCACGGAGTGGCCGGAGGCTCGATCGCGCAAGATTGCCTCGACCTTGCGTCCCACCTCGCTCTCCACGTCACGAAACACGTCGGCGTAGTCCGGCAGCGCCCGCCGCAGATCTTTCTTTCTCGCGCGGATGGTTTCCTGCAGATTGTCGATTTGCAGCGGCATGATCGTCCCTGTTGTCTGCTCGGAGTGAACGTCGAGCTCCGTCACGTTCCCACGATCTGGCAGGTGGGTGATCGAGGTCTTCCCACTGCCCACTGGTCGGCGGCCTTGGCGATGCCGAAACAGAGCGCACCATGGCAGCTCAGCGCGTCAGCCGGATTGCGGCGAACGTGCGCTGTTCCGATCCGCCAGTCGTCCAGGCCACCTCGATCGCGTAGTCCCCGGGCGCCAGCGGCGCCAGCGCGACGTCGGCGGTGATCCACGCCTGATTGGTCCCCTCGTCACGCCGCTCGCCCGTCGTGACGGGGACCTGGAGCGCATTGCCCGCCCTGTCGAGCAGCGTCGCAGGCCCGGCCGTGGCGCCAGCCGGCACCGGAACTTCCACGCGCACGCGTTCGGATCGCCTGAATCGGAAGTCCGCTGCCGGCAGCACCCGGTTGGCCGTGGTGGGACCGCGGCGGAACAGCAACGGGCGCGTGACGGCGGGGCCGGTCTCCAGGCGCACGTTGTCGGTGAGGACGGAGTCCCCTTCCGCGGCGAAGCGGGCGCGCACGTCGAGCGCGCCGCCCGTGGACGCGAGCGCCACGCTCGTGAGAAACGTGCGCCGGCCTGGCTCGAGTGTCACGCGTGCGCTGGCGGAGCTCTGATCGCCGGCCACTTCGATGTCGACGGTCGATTCCCTGCTCAGGTTCGCAGCTCCCCTGCCGTCGGCGAGCACCTCGCCCGCCACCCAGACGATCCCCGACGTACCGGCGGTGGCGGCGTTGATGCGGAACCTCGTGTCGAGGCGTATCCGGTCGAGCGAGGCCAGCGCCGCGGTGAAGCCGGAAGCGGACGGCGACGGCGGGTCCATGGCGCGCCGCGCACTCGCAGCTTCCGCCACAGTCGCGGCGCGATACCCGCGGCGCGCCCGGACGTCGATGCCCGGCTCTTTCACGCGAACCCGCAAGCTGCGGAAGGTACCATCCATCTTCGTGTTCGTCGAGTAGTACCCGAGAAGATAATACGACGCCAGATCGTCCGAGATGCGCTTCAGGCCCCGATCGAAATCGTTCGTGTTCATCACGGCGAGACCGTCGGTGCCGGCGGCCAGGTCTTCGATCGAACCGTGCCGGATCCGGAGATTCTGCCGGTCGGCATGAATTCTCGGTTCGTCGTCGCTGCGCGGCACCATCGGCGACTCGAAAGCGGCCAGACCGCGGGGGTCGATCGGATAGAAGCTGACGTTCGCGCGATTGGCGTCGTTCACGAGGTCGCGGAAGAACTCCTCGTTGTCCATTGACGCGAGCCGCATGCGATCGGTATCGCATTCGGTCATCGAGAGCGGCGCGAGATCGTTGCGCGGATCCCGCGTCGTCGGCTTGCCGTTCGGACCGACGGTGATCGGGTCCAGCCCCGGCGGTCCGCCGTCGTACGGGCGCATGAGGTCCCTGTTCTCGCGGTACCGGACCCACCCTTCCGTGACGGTCAGAATCGCCTTGCGCTCCTCACGGATCGCATACAGGTAGCGGATGAGATCCTGGAGCGCCTCGAACGTCGCCCGTTCACGCTTCCGGGCGATCATCTCCGCCGCCAGCGGGCTGCCCCGATAACAGATGTCATATGCCGTTTCCCGGTCGTCGAGCAGCGTCGTGTGGCGGGTGCCCCACGGCCACGCCTGTTGCAGGCCTTCCTCGATCACCTGCGTCTTCCGCCCGAGGACCACCTGTGAGGCGCTCATCGCCGGTGTCATCACGCCGACCAGGTCATCCGGGCCGAGCAGCCGGTCGATCAGTCGGATGAGTGGCTCTTCGACGATATAGGCGTTGGCGACGGACACGTTGGGCGTGTCGAGGAAAATGACGAAGACGCGCGTCCGCGGGTTGGCTGCCGCCTGCAATGATTCGCGCTGTGAGCCGGGCTCGACCCGGGCGGATTGCGGGCCCGCAGGCAGCGCGACGACGTGCTCGAAAGTCTCGATCCGCTGTTGCGCGCCATCCTCGAACACTTCGAAGTCCTCGGCCCTCAGGTCGGTTACCGGCTTGCCATCGCGTGTCGGATACACGTCGACGCGCACGAGGTTGACACCGGTCCGGATGGGTGGTTGCTGGGTGGTCGCCGGCGCCGCCCCCTGAGCGAACAACCGGACGCACGCACACGCGACGAACCCCGCGAATGTCAGACGGGCGCTGGAAGGCCGCATGGCTGGACTAGCGTGTCACCCGAATGGCTGTGATCACCCGTTGCTCGCCGGCTGGCGTCGTGAAGGCGACCTCGACGCCGTAGTCGCCCGGGGCCAGCGGCGCCAGCGCCACATCCCCCACGATCCACAGCTGCCCTGTCCCTTCGTCCCTGCGTTCCGATACGCTGACCGGAATGTCGAGCGGCTTGCCCATGCGATCGAGCAACTGCGCGGATCCCGGTTTCGACCCGGGTCCGACCGGCACCTCGATGCGCAACCGCTCCATCCGGCTGAACCGGAAGTCCGCTGCGGGCAGCACCCGGTTCGCTGTCGCCGGACCGCGGCGGAACAGCAGCGGCCGCGTCGTGTCCTGGTCCAGCTCGAGCCGGATCTCGTCGACGGCGGGAGTCCCGCCCGCGTTGCTCACGCGCGCCTGGACCTCGATTGGTCCCGCGCTCATCCCCTCGAGCTTCAGGTGCGTCAGGAACGTCCGCTGGCCTGGCTTGAGCGCCACGCGCGTGGTGGCCGACGCGGCACCGGCGGTGACTTCGATGTCGGCGTTGGCGCCCGTGTCCGGTTCCGGGGGCGCCTGGAGGACCTCGCCTGCCACCCAGAGCGTGCCCGCGGCGGCCGATGCCGCCGCGTTGATCCGGAAACGGGCGTCCGGACGAATGCGCCCGAGGCTGCCCATCGCGGCCGCGAACGCGGCGTTCGAAGCCGGCCCTGCGAGCGTCGAGCCGCTTCGCGCGCTGGTCGCCTCTTCCACCGTTGCCGCGCGATAGCCCCGTCGCGCGCGGATGTCCACGCCCGGGCGCTTCACGCGGACGCGAATCCCACGGAACCGGCCATCGAGCTTCGTGTTCGTCGAATAGTAGCCGAGCAGGTAATAGGACGTCAGGTCGTCCGCAATCCGCTTCAGGCCACGGGTCAGATCGTTGTTGTTCATGACGGCGATCCCGTCAGTGTTCAGGGCCATTTCCTCCATCGCGTCCTGGCGCGCCTTCAGGTGCGCCTTGTCGAGCAGCAGAGGGAGCGCGGCGAAGATGGGCGTGTCGAACGCCGGCAGCCCGCGCGGATCGATGGGGTAGAAGCTGGCGTTGGCCCGGTTCGCGTCGTCCAGGATGTCGCGGAAGAACTGCTCGTTGTCGTACATCGCCAGGCGCATGCGGTCGGTGTCGCATTCCGCCTTGGACATGTATCCGCGGTTCACGCGCGGATCTTTGGCAGCCGTCGTGGGCTGGCCGGTGGGGCCTACCCCGATCGGCTCACGACCCGGAACCGGCTCGCTCCCCCGGAGGTTCATCATGTCGCGGTTCTCGCGCAGGAGGAGCCACCCTTCGCTGATCGTCAGGATGGCTTTCCGCTCCTCGCGGATCCCGTGGAGATACCGGACGAGGTCCTGGAGGGCCTCGAGCGTGGCGCGCTCCCGCTTGCGGTGAATCATCTCCGCCGCGAGGTCGCCGTACAGTACGGGCGGGTAGCACCCGACGTACTTCTCCTCGAGATCGTCGAGCATCAGGCCGAAGCGCGTGCCCCAGGGCCAGTTCCGGCGCAGGCTCTCGTTGATCACCTGCGTTTTCCGCCCGAGCGTAATCTGATTCGCGGCCATCGCCGGTGTCATCACGCCAACCAGGTCGTCGGGGCCGAGGATGCGGTCGACGAGTCCGATGAGCGGCTCGTTGATGTGATGGGCGCTGTCGACCATGACGTGCGGGGTGTCCAGGAAGATCACGAAGACGCGGTTGCGCGGGTCGGCCGCGGCCTGCAGCGACTCGCGCTGCGAGTTCGGCTCGATCCGATCCTCCTGCGGGCCGGCCGACCTGACGACGACGTGCTCGAAGCTCTCGAGGCGCTGGGGCGCACCGTCCTCGAACACCTCGAAGTCCTCGGCGCGGAGGTCCATGACGGGAGCGCCGTCCTTGCTGGGATACACGTCCACGCGCACGAGGTTGACGCCCGTGCGAATCGGCGGCTGGCCGGCGGGCCGGGGCGCGGGTTGCCCCGGCGAGGGCGCCTGGGCGAGCAGCAGCGGCGCCCCGAGAAAGAGGCAGACGAGGCCAGCGGTACGGTGCAGTCGTCGGGACGTCATTCTTGGTTCCTCGGCTGGTGGCGCGAATGCCGCGGTGGCCGCCGGACGATCGAACGGCAGGCCCACGGATCCAATCCTCAGAGGCAGGCTGGCGGCCGGCTGAAGCCGTGCGACTGGCCCCGGCCCGAATTGGCTGGCGCCCAGAGTCTAGCACGCATGGGAGGACGGGAGGTCGAGGACTGCAGTGATTTCCAACGGCCGCGTTTGGAATCCCGGCGGCACGGCTCGACGATCGGTGCCGGATCGCGCGGATCCAGGCCGCTTTCCTCACGAAGCACCGGTGGCAGCCGACTTGCCACTCCTCACCCTTCGCCAGGAGAGACCCATGAACACCCCCAGCCAGGACGAGTGGACGGTCGAGCGCTGGCGGCTGGAGCCCCGCTGGCGACCCGTGGACGTGGACGAGCCGCTCCCGGATCTGGCACCACCGCTCTGGAAGGATCTGACGGTGGCCGCCGTTACGGCGGGGCTGCTCTGGCTGGTCGCCGTGGCGTTGCTGGGGTAAGCTACCGGAACGCTCGAGCCGATCGGTCAGGCGCCCTGCGCGATAGTGCCGGAACTGTCCTTCCAGCCCTGGTCGCGAAGTCGGCCGGCGTAGGCGTCAGCCCATTTGAGGGCCAGCCACTCTTCGGGAAAGAGCTCGATGAGCACGACGTCCCGGTCCTGTAACACCTGCACTTTGACGGGTTTGGGGTCGGGCACCATCACACAGCGAACGTCCGTCGTCCTGCGGCGGAGACACCACAGCACGCGCGCGCCCGGCTGGACCGTAAATGCGCTCACCTGAAGCGCCCTCTTCAGCTCGGTCTTGGGGGGAAGCGCAGCAATCTAACCTGAGGTGCGCCCGGCGGGTCAAGCTCTGCCTTTATAGCTTCCCGGGCAGCGCACAAATCCAGCCACTCCACTGACCCGGTATCCCGCCCACGCGAGTCGCCGATTGACTTCTCGCATCCTGCGGCGCTAGGCTGACGACGCGATATCGAACGTCGATATAGACGTTCCGAAAACGCATGCTCCCGTATCTCCGGGCACGCTTCACCTCCCGCCCTCCACTCGATCGCGAGCTGGACGACGAGCTGCGATTCGTCGTGGAGGAGCTCACGCGCCGCTTCCTGGACGCGGGGATGAGCGCGGACGGAGCACGCCGGCAGGCCCTCCTGGAGGTGGGAGGCATGGAACAGGTGAAGGAGCGGATGCGCGACGTCAGGCCAGGGAACCGCATCGAGACGAGCGTTCGTGACATCAGATACGCGTGGCGCGGGCTCTGGCGGGCTCCGGCGTTCGCGTCCGTGGCCATCCTCACGTTCGGTCTGGGCATCGGCGCGACGACGGCGATTTTCAGCCTGGTGAGCGCCCTGCTGCTCGAGGATCTCCCGTTTCGTGATGCGGGCCGCCTGGTCTTCGTCTGGCAGGATCTGACCGCCAGCGGGTACCCGCGGGCGCCGCTGGCCGGACCCGAGATCCAGGACCTGCGCGACCGTGCGACGCTGTTCGAGGGGTTCGGCGGGATCTGGTCCAACACCGCCGTCCTCACGGGCGACGATCCCGAGCAGTTGCGCATCGGCCTCGTCACCGCCGACTTCTTCACCGTGCTCGGGTCCGAGGCCGCGCTCGGTCGGGTGTTCGCACGACAGGACGAGACGCCGGGCCCGCCACGCGCGATCCTCCTGAGCTGGGCGCTCTGGCAGCGGCGCTACGGCGGTGATCCGTCGATCGTCGGGCGGACAGTGCAGGTGAACGGCCAGCCCACCATCGTCATCGGCGTCATGCCCGAGCGCTTTCGTCCGATGCTGCCGCCCGACGCGAGCGTGCCCGACGATCTCCAGGCTTTCATCCCGCTCAATGCTACGTATACACAATGGCCGCGCGGCCAGCAGTTCCTCCGTGTCGTGGCCCGCGTGAAGAGCGGAGTGCTGCTGTCGGACGCGCAGCAGGAGATCGCGGCGCTGGCCGCCCGCCTCGGGCGCGAGCACGCGTCGTACGGGCGCGCAGGGCTCACGCTCTACGCGGTGCCCCTCCATGCCGACAGCGTGCGCGAGCTCCAGCCCGCGCTGCTGGCGCTCTTCGGCGGGGCCGCGCTGCTGCTCGTTGTCGCGTGCGTGAACGTGGCGAGTCTGCTCGTCGCCCGTGCTTTGGCCCGGGGACGCGAGACAGCCGTGCGGATGGCGCTCGGCGCGGGTGCCGGCCGGCTCTTTCGCCAGTACGCGATCGAAGGTCTCGTGCTCGGTACGCTCGGCGGCGTGGCCGGAATCGCAATCGGGCACGGCCTCCTCGCGTTGCTGGTGGCGCTCCGCCCGCCCGCTCTCAGCCGGATCGAGCTCGCCTCGCTCGATTCTCCGGTGCTGGTGTTTGCGGCCGTGGCGTCGCTGGGCTGGGGCTTCCTGCTGTCGCTCGCGCCGCTCGCGGAAGTCTGTCGCACGGATATCGTGAGGATGCTGCAGAGCGGACAGCGGTACACGGCCGTCGGCCTGCCCTATCGCCGGCGTGCCACGCTCGTCGTCCTGCAGCTCGCGCTGAGCGTCGTCCTGCTCGTCAGCGCGGCCCTGCTGGTACGCACCTTCTGGCGACTGCAGCACGTCGACCCCGGCTTCACATCCGGGAACGTGATTACGTTCCGCCTGGCGCTCAGCGGGGCCCGCTTCTGGTCGCCTGACGCGATGAACGCGTTCAGCGAGGAGTTCCGCTTCCGGCTCGCGCAGCTGCCGGGGGTCACCGGCGTCGGGGCCATCAGCCACCTGCCCTACGACGAGCTGCCGAATTGGGGGACGCCGTATTTCCTCGAAGACGACAAGCTGAAGGAGCGCGGCGGCCATGCCGACACGCGGGCGGTCACCGCGGGCTTCTTCGAAGCCGTGGGAGCCCGGCTGCTCGACGGGCGCTTCTTCACCGAAGCGGACGACTCGAAATCCACCCCGGTTGCGGTGGTGGACCGGCGTCTGGCCGAGCGGCTCTGGCCCGGGGAGAGCCCGCTCGGGAAACGCTTCATCGGCGATCCGCGAACGACTGGCACCCCCTCCACCGTCGTCACCGTTGTCGGCGTCGTCGGGCACCTGAGGCACCGCCGTCCGACTGAGGACGTGCGCGAGCAGATCTACTTCCCCGTTCGCCAAGCTCCTCGCAATCCGATGGCCTACGTCGTCCGCAGCGCGGCGGACCCGGCGGCCCTCACATCGGGGATCCGCGAGTCCCTTCGAAGCCTGGACGCGACGCTGCCGCTCTACGACGTGCGCCCGCTCGCGAGCTACGTGGTCTCGGCGCGCGCCGCGAGGCGGTTCACCACCATCCTCGCGGCGGCGTTCGCTGTGACGGCGCTGCTGCTGGCCTGCCTGGGCGTCTACGGCGTGACGGCTTACGCCGTGGCACTGCGGCGGCGTGAGTTCGGCATCCGCATCGCCCTGGGCGCCCGCCGCCGCCAGGTCGCAGGCGTCGTGCTCAAGGAAGGGCTTGGCCTCGCTGCGTGGGGCCTGGTACTCGGGCTCGGCGGTGCGGCGGTCGCGGCCACGTTCCTGCGCAGTCAGTTGTTCGGCGTGACCGCCACCGACGCCGTGTCCTACGCGGCAGCCGCCCCCGCGCTGCTGCTGGCCGCGGCGCTCGCGGCCTGGCTCCCTGCCCGCCGCGCAGCCGCCGCCAGCCCCGTCGAGTCGCTGCGAACCGAGTAGCAGGCCGGCGGACAACGCCGGCCTGATCTCCTCCTCCAGGATGCGTTCTTCAGCATCCCGGCTCCCTGGCTACCGCACGCCGAAGAAGAGGTGGTGGGCTGCCGCATAGCCGTTCGTGACGAACGACAGCCGCCAGGTGCCCGTCTGCAGCCCCTTCGTGCTCAGGTTGAAGATGTAGCCGCCACCCGGGCCGAGGGACGGATCGAACCGGAAGTTCCCGTCAGGATTGGCGTGCCCGGAGTCCTCCACGACCGCCGTGGTGCTGTCGCTCACGCGCACGAGGCCGGTAGCCTGCACCACGATCCCGGCAGCCGAGACGTTGGCGCCGGAGGCATCGCACAGGAAGAACTTGACCGGAACCGTGCTGCCGCTCTTGCTGGCCTTCGTCTGGTCGTAGAGCGCGCACACGCCGTACTGCACGGTGTAGCCGTGCGTCACCTCGGCGGCATTGCCGGCCAGGTCGACAGCCGCCACGCCGAATGTGTGAGCGCCGATCGTCGAGGTGTCGACGGGCGAACCAGCAGCCGTCGTGCCGGTGCACGACGCCACCCCCGTGCCCCCCGTATCGCTGCAGGTGTATGCGGCCTGCACGATCTGATTCAGCGTGTACACCGCCCCGTTGCCTGGCGTCGTTAGGACGATTACCGGCGCGACGGTGTCCTTGACGGCAGAATCAGAGCCGGGTTCGCTGCTGTTGCCGGCCGCATCGGTGAGCGTGGCCGTGACCGTCACGGCCCCGTCAGGCAGGCCGGACAGGTCCGCCGAGATCTCGAAGCTGCCGTCCGTTACGCCATCAAAAAGGACGAGGGCTCCGGCGGCGAGTGTCAGGGTTGCACCCGCCTCTCCGGTCACGGTGATGTCGACTGCGGTCTGGTTCGCGAGGTTGATGAACGCCGGCACGATGTTCACGACTGGCGCGTCGGGCGCAATCGTGTCGATCGTGACCACCAGGGCCGCTGATTCGTCGGACACGTTCCCGGCGGCGTCCGTGGCCCGCGCCGTGAACGTGTGAGCGCCATCGGTCAGCCCGGGGACGACGAAGCTCCAGGCCCCGGCCGAGGCGACGGTAGTGCCGTGTTCGGCGGCGTTCCGATAGAGCGCCACTGTTGAGTCGGTCTCGGCGGTACCGTCGATGACCGGCGCCGTGACATTCGTGAGGTTGTCCGAGTTCGAGGCGCCGCTGTCGGAGCCCGCATTGAGATCGGGCGTCGACGGCGCATCGGGCGCCACCGTGTCGATCGTGACCGTCAGGGCCGGCGAGGCGGCAGATTCGTTGCCCGCCGCATCCGTGGCCCTGGCCGTGAACTGGTAGCTGCCATCGGCCGAGACGAGAGTCGTGATGCTGTAGCTGCCTCCGGTCGCGACGCCACTGCCGACCTCGACACCGTTTCGATAGATGCGAACGGTCGATCCCGCCTCGGCGGTCCCGTCGAACGTCGGCGTCGAGTCACTGGTCACGTCGTCCGCCTGCGACCGTCCGGTGTCGCTGGCCGCCGCCAGGTCCGGCGTCGAAGGGGCGTCCGGCGCCTGCGTGTCTTTTACGGCGGTGTCGCTCCCGGGGTCGCTCGTGTTGTCCGCGTCGTCGGTGAGCGTGGCCGTTGCGGTGAGCGTCCCGTCCGCAAGGCCGCTCAGGTCCAGCGTGAGCTGGAGGGTCCCGCCCGAGGGGATGGTCCCGGCCAGAGCGACGGGCGTGCCGCCGCCGCTGGAGCTGACGGAGCCGCTGACGGTGCCGCCGGCTTCACCGCTGATGCTCACGAGCACCGCGTGCTCGTTCGCAGGAGTCACGTATCCGGGGCCGATGTCGACGAACGGAGCCGCCGGCGGCGTGGTGTCTGAAGCCTGAACGATGAGGCGGAAGCTCGCGGGCGCCGTCTCCCAGAGGCTGCCCGATCTCCCGCCAGTCACGCTCGCGACGGCGATGGTGTAGGTGCCTGGCGCGCTGGACGAGAACGTCACGGACTGTGGTACGCCGCAGCCCGAGAAGACCAGCGACGACGACGACGCTGTCACCCCGGCCGGCACGTTCAGAGTCACAGTCGCCGGGTTACTGCCCTGAGCATTGCAGCCGTTCGGATCGCCCGCGGGCGTGCCGTTCGTGACGCGCACCTCATATGAGACGCTGACTGATTCTCCCGCGGAGATAGTGAGTTCCTCGAGTCCCGGGTCCGCCGTCGTATCGATGGTGTTCGTAACCGTGTCATCCGTGAACGTCACGCCTGCTTCCGACGCTGCCCCAACCGCGGTCAGGTAGAACCGCACCCCGAGGTGGTGGTCTTCCGGCGAGAACTCATCGTTGAAGATGTCGCCGTTTTCGTCGGCCACGGCCGTGAGAACGCGGTCGTCGTGCGAACGGGGGGCTTCCTGCAGCCGCAGAGTCACCGTCTCCCCTGGCTGCCACCCGGTGCCGGTAATCGTGACCACCGATCCGGGCCGGTAGTCGTCCTTGTCGGTCTCGAGGGTGGCGAATCCGTACAACTCCGAACCTGTGAGAGGGGTGGTGCCATCCGAACCGCCGGCGACGAGCAGCACGCCATCGCGCACCGCCGGAGCCGCCACCGCGCCTGCGCGCGCGAACGAGGAGGCGGCGGTCGGACGCACGGTCCCGCGCCAGGACAGGAACAGCTCCGCGGCAGAGACCGCGGCGCCGTTCGACGTCCCCCCGGCGATCAATATGCCGTTGTTGTGCGGCAAGAGGGCCGCCAGATGTCCGCTGCGGGGAACCGACAGCGTGTCGGCGAGGACCTCGAATACTCCGCTCGCAGGGTCGTAGATCTCGAGCGTGGAGAGATCGCCGCCGTTGTAGCCTCCGGCAAAGAGCACCCGGCCGTCGACCAGCGTGGTTGCGGTCAGCCCGCTCCGGGACGTCGCGAGCTCGCCCGCTGGCACCACCCCTACCTGCGGATCGAAGACGTCGACGGCGCTGAGCGCCCCGTCTATCCCGGCGCCGCCCGCCAGGACTACGCGTCCGTCGCGAAGCACCGCGGCGGCATGCTCGCGGCGTGCAGGCGACAGCAGGCCGGCGAAGGTGAACGTGCCCGTGAGCGGGTCGTAGATTTCCAGCGCGCTGCCGCCGGCGATCAGCACGCGTCCGTCTTCGAGCAGCGAGGCGGTGTGCGCCGAGCGCGGCTCACCCATGGTTCCCGCGTAGGACCACACGCCCGAAACGGGATCGAAGACCTCCGACGACGCGGTGTCGGTGCCATCCGCAGTCGTGCCGCCGGTCACGAGCACCCGGCCGTCCTTCAGCCGCACGGCGGCATGTGCCGCGCGCGCGACCGTCAGGGGCGCCGCGGCAGTCACGCTGCCGTCCGCGGCGAACACCTCGGCGGACGCGGAGACCGCGAGGCTGCCGTCGCTGCCGAGGGTGCGGCCTCCCGCGATCAGCACACGGCCGTCCCCGAGGGATACCGCGGTCGCGCCCGCGCGGGCTGTCGTCAGCGGGGTTGCGGCCGCCCAGGTGCCGCTCGGCACGGCGGGAACCGACGCGCTCAGCAGCAGCGACGACGCGCTGCACGCGATGATCGTCACGACGACCGACAGGGGACGCTTCATTGATCGTTTCTCCCTCGAGACACACCACCAGCGGACCCGCTTCACTGCGGGCAAAGAGCCGCGGCATGGATTCAGAGACGACGGGCGAAGACGCCGAGCAGAGCTCAGCGGTTCACGGATCCAGCAAGCAGACTGCCACGACGGCCGGAACACCCTAACTGTTGATTGGATGAGGCTTGACTCTCATTCGACGCTTACAAACGTGTCAGGCCGCTGCGGAAGTCTCCACATTGGCTGAGTTACTTGTGACCGCCTGCACACCAACACCGCGAGGCTCACGCGCTGGCGTTCCTCGCCAGACGCGCCGCCACGCACGCGCCCGTACCGATCGCCAAGTCGTACCCCGGCCGGCGAACGGTGCGGCTTCCCCGCGTCGCCTCGCCCGGGGCGTTCGCGCGCGTGCTGCTCCGGCGCCGCACCTGGCGGCGCTTCGGCCCCTCCCGGCTGCCGCTGCGGAAGCTCGCCGCTCTCCTGGAGTTGACGTTCGGCGCGCGGCGCCTGATGGCGCCTCGGGGCGGCGGGCCCTCGCCGATTCGATCATCGAGCGGGACCTCGGCCTGGATGGCGCGAGCGAAGGCGTGGTCTATGCGTGCGGCGCCGGCATGCGTCCGGCCGGCGTCTCCCGGGCGCCAGTGCCCGAAGGCGAAGCCGTACCCGGGCTGATCGCTTGCGGTTGAGGTGAAGAGCGTCGTTCCCGCCCGGAATGCGGCCGAAACCGATCCTTGACTTGCCCGGCGCAGCCCCCCAAAATGGCGCCCACTCACCAGACTCAGTCACCTGCCAGCGCGCGGAATCGGCGGAAGGGAGGCCGCCGAGACGGCCGTCACGTGCGCAGCGAACGGGGGGAACCCCCCTGAGCACGAAATTCAGCCGGCCGGCGTCGCTACCGGGCCGGGACATGTCGTCGTCGGAGAAACCGTCGTGTGTTTTCGAGGGAAAGGGAGCCAGTCACAAAATGCTGCAGTTACCCCCTGGACGTGCGGTCAGGTCGATTCTCTGCTCATCGATATTTGTCGCGCTGGCGGCGCTCGCCGTCGCGCCGGGCCAGGTGTCCGCGCCCGTGACGGCGCAGGAGCCCCCGTTGATCCGCTTCGAAGCTTCCGACACCGTGCGATGGCGTGCCACGCTGCAGGCGCTTCAGGATGGCCTTCCGTATGTGCCGGGCGAGCTCCTCGTGCGCTTCAATCCTGACGCGGATCCGGGGGAACACGCGCGCGCGCTGTCGGTGCTCAGAACCGACGTGCGCGCGAGCAACGTCCGGTGGATCGGCGACGTCGTGCACCTCCACGGGCTCGGCGACGTGGACCCGGTCCGCGCCGCGGAGGATCTGCAGCGCCAGCCGGAGGTGATCTACGCGCAGCCGAACTACATCCGGCCCCTGAAGTCGAGACCGAACGATCCGAACTACGCCCAGCAGTGGCACTTCGACGCGATCGACCTGCCGCGCGCGTGGGACATCAATCCCGGTGGCCGCGACGACGTGATCGTAGCGGTGCTGGACAGCGGCCTGTCCACGACGACAGCCACGTTCGGGTTTCGCATCTGGAACGGGGAGGCGTTTCAGGTCTTCGGTGTGCCGTTCGCCCAGATCGAGGACTTCGATCATGCGAGGGTCCGGCGCGGGCGGGAGTTTGCCTTCGGATTGCAGTGGATAACCCCGTCGGGCGAAAACCTGGTCTTCGACGCCGACGGCCACGGATCGCACGTCGCAGGAACCATCGCGCAGCAGACGAACAACGGGATCGGCTTTGCCGGGGTGGCTCATGCCACGACGATTCTGCCCGTGAAGGTCTGCTGGTCGTACTGGGACCTGCAGCTCGCGCTGGGGGCGGAAGGCTCTCGGGGCTTCGCTCCCGCGGACTTCAATGGATGCGACGACTCGGCGATCGTCGAGGGACTGCGATACGCCGCTGACAACGGGGCCCGCGTCATCAACATGAGCCTCGGAGGTGAGCCGCCTGCCCCCGCCCTGGAGGAGGCGCTCGAATATGCGGTGAGCCGTGGCGCGTTCGTCTCGATTGCGGCCGGCAACGAGGCGCTCGAGGGGAACCCGACGTCCTATCCGGCGGCGTACGCGCCTGACATCGATGGTGTCGTCGCCGTCGGCGCCGTCACGCGGGCGTCCACCCGCGCCAGGTACTCGAACTTCGGTCCATACGTGGAGCTGGTCGCGCCGGGCGGCGACGGGGCCGCGCAGGCGAACGCCGTCTGGCAGATGGCCCCGGATCAGGACGATCTGGCCTTCGAGCTGCTGTCCCCCAGGTTCGATCGCTTTCAGTCGCTCGGAATCAACGGCACGTCGATGGCTGCGCCCCACGTGGCCGGCGTCGCGGCGCTGCTCTACAGCCAGGGCATCACGAATCCCGCGGCAATCGAGGCGGCTCTGAAGCGGTTCGCACGCGACCTGGGTCCCGCCGGGCGTGACGACGAGTACGGGCATGGAGTGGTGGACGCGCGGGCCGCGCTTCGAGGGCTGGGGGTCGTGCGATGAGGCCCCGGGTGCTCGCCGTGATGCTCGCGTGCGCGGCGCTGGGGGCCGTCGATCCGGCGTCCGCCCAGGAGATGCGGGCCATCGTCACCGAGGCCGCGCCAATCTATCTCGTGCCCGACTCGACCCGGACGCCGCTGCGCACGGTCCCCGTCGGGACGTCGCTCGAGCTGCTCGGCCGTGAAGGCGACTGGTACCGCGTGGCGTTTCAAGACCCGCAGTTCGGGCGACGCGTGGGGTACGTCGCGGCCAGCAGGGTTCGCCTCGAGCGTGTCGAATCCGCCGTGCCGGATCCAGCGACCGTGGGCCCCGGGACCGCGCAGCCCCCTGTCCCCCCTGCACGTCCGCCTGCCCGCACCGGGCTCGGCGTCAGGGCCTACGGGACCTACGGCAGCATGTCGTTTGCCGCCAGTGAAACGTTCGAAGCCGTGGCCGGATCCCGGAACTCCACCAATTTCGGCGGTGGTGCAACAGTGACTGGCCTCTGGCGGAACCTCTTCGTGGACGTGGGACTTGCGCGCTCGAAGGTCGACGGCCAGCGCGTCTTCGTCGACGGGACCACGGTGTACGAGCTCGGCATACCGCTCGAAGTGACCGTGACACCGCTCGACATCGCCGCCGGCTGGCGCGTGGGCCAGGGCCGTGTCTCGACGTTCGTCGGCGGCGGCGTCACGTCGCTTCTCTACGAGGAAACGGATCCGTTCGCGGATCCCGACGAGAACGTCAGCGAGCGGAAGACCGGAGGGCTGGCCCTCCTCGGCGTCGACGTGGAAGTGTTCCGATGGGTTTTCGTCGGCGGCGAAATCCGGTACCGCGCCGTGAACGGGATCCTCGGCGCCGGCGGCGCCTCGGACGCGTTCGGCGAGGACGAGATCGGCGGGTTTGCTGCCGCGCTTCGCGTGTCGTTCGGAAGATAAGGCCGGCGACTGCTCCCCGGCAGCCCGGCCGCCCAAACCTGGCGGTCTGGCTGCCGCGTGCCCTTCGAGGTTACGATGTGCCCAGGAGGCGGTCATGCGGAACGACGATGAGATGGTCGGCCGGTTGCTCACCCGCCGGGAACTGGTGGCGTTGTTCGGTGCGGCGGCTGCGGCGACTCTGTCTGCCCGTCCCGCGGCACAGGCGCCCTCCGGCCTTCCCGTGCCCGCGTGCGTCGTCCAGCCGCAGCAGACTGAAGGGCCGTATTTCGTCGACGAGATGCTGCTGCGCTCCGATATCCGATCCGATCCCGCGACGGGCGCCGTCAAGCCGGGGGCGCCGCTCGCGGTCACGGTCGTCGTGTCGGAGGTGAGCAGCGGCGGAACCTGCACGCCGATCCGCAACGCCCAGGTCGATCTGTGGCAGTGCGACGCGGCCGGCATGTATTCGGACGTCCAGGATCGGACCTTCGACACCGTCGGGCAGAAGTTCCTGCGCGGGCACCAGATCACGGACGCATCGGGAAAGGTGAACTTCGTCACGATCTACCCGGGTTGGTATCCCGGCCGCGCCGTCCACATTCACTTCAAGGTGCGGACCCCGGCCGAGGCGGGCCGCGGCCACGAGTTCACGTCGCAGTTCTACTTCGAGGAGAGTCTGAGCGATGCGGTTTTCGCGCGCGAGCCTTACTCGGCACATGCGGGCCAGCGCACGCTGAACACACGCGACCGGATCTATCAGGGCGGGGGGTCGGAGCTGATGCTGCCGGTCACCCAGAGCGGGACCGGCTACGCCGCGACGTTCAATCTCGGTATCCGGACGTCGTAGGCGCCGAAGGGCCACGAGGGGGAAAGAAAAGATTGGTCGGGATGGCGGGATTCGAACCCACGACCCCCTGACCCCCAGTCAATGCACGACCGTCGCCGGATCGCGTTCGACCGCGATTTTATTGGCTTTTTCAGACGGCGGTGTGTTCGATCGCGTCCGCTTTTGACGTATCGAACCCTCG
>DASPFV010000180.1:0-27571 GCA_035620975.1 Vicinamibacterales bacterium | reverse complement strand
ATCGTATCAACGATGCGCAGGCGGTGCTTCTCGTCACCGCCGACGGCGGCTACCGGAGGGGGCAGATCGTGCCGCTCAAGCAGATGGCCGACGAGGCGCTTCAGGAGACGCCGTCGATCCGCAACGTCGTCATCGTCCAGCGTCAGGCCGGATCCACGTTTCCCGTAGACGTGCAGGAAGGACGTGATCACTGGTATCACCGGCTCATGCAGCACGCGTCGCCGGTCTGCGATCCCGAGGCCATGGACTCGGAGGACATGCTCTACATCCTCTACACGTCCGGCACCACCGGCAAGCCGAAGGGGATCGTCCACACGACGGCGGGCTACCTCGTCGGCACGGCGGCGACCACCAAGTGGGTGTTCGACCTCAAGGAAGACGACGTGTACTGGTGCACCGCCGACATCGGCTGGGTGACCGGGCACAGCTACGTCGTTTACGGCCCGCTGGCGAACGGCGCTACCGTGCTCATGTACGAGGGTGCGCCAGACTGGCCGCAGAAGGACCGCTTCTGGGAGCTGATCGAGCGGTACGGCGTCACGATCTTCTATACGGCGCCGACGGCGATCCGGGCGTTCATGCGCTGGGGCACCGAGTGGCCGGCGCGACGGGATCTGGGGACGCTGCGGCTTCTCGGAACGGTTGGCGAGCCAATCAACCCCGAGGCCTGGATGTGGTACCACCAGAACATCGGGCGCGAGCGCTGTCCCGTCGTCGACACGTGGTGGCAGACCGAGACCGGCATGATCATGATCACGCCGCTCCCCGGGCTGGTCCCTACGAAGCCCGGGTCCGCCACGCGCCCGTTCCCCGGCGTCTCCGCAGAGATCCGGGACGCGCAGGGACGGCGTGTCGAGACCGGCGGCGGACTGCTCACGCTGACCCGTCCGTGGCCGGCGATGCTCCGGGGCATCTACGGCGATCCCGATCGCTTCGTGAAGCAGTACTGGAGCCGCTGGACGGACGGGTCGTACTTCACGGGTGACGGCGCGCGCCGCGACGAGGACGGCGACTACTGGCTTCTGGGCCGGGTCGACGACGTCCTCAACGTCGCGGGCCACAGGCTCGGAACCATGGAGGTGGAGAGCGCCCTCGTCGATCATCCCAAGGTGGCCGAGGCCGCCGTCGTC
This sequence comes from Vicinamibacterales bacterium, assembly GCA_035620975.1. Classification (GTDB taxonomy): domain Bacteria; phylum Acidobacteriota; class Vicinamibacteria; order Vicinamibacterales; family 2-12-FULL-66-21; genus DASPFV01. The sequence goes on along the minus strand of DASPFV010000180.1, from coordinate 26,441 downwards.
GGCCGGCCCCACGAGATCAAGGGCCAGGCCGTGGCCGCCTTCGTCACGCTGAAGGAAGGGCAGAAACCCTCACCGGCGCTCAGCAACGAGCTCAAGGAGCACGTCGTCCGCAAGATCGGGGCGATCGCCAGGCCGGATCAGATCCTGTTCGCCGCGGATTTGCCCAAGACCCGCTCCGGCAAGATCATGCGCCGGCTGCTCCGGGACATCGCCGAGGGCAAGGCGCTCGGCGACACGACGACGCTGGCGGATCCGGCGGTGGTGGCGCGCCTCAAGTCGGAGTACGAAGAGAAGGAGGCGTGACAACGGGGCCGGTTCGTGCCATTTATAGATGAGGACGGTTGCCCGGCTCCCCGGCCATGTCAGGCGTCACCGGAATCGAGATCGGTCAGGACTTCTGCGTCCTCGTGGCGGCGCAGGCGGCGCAGTCCGCTCTCCGGCTGAGCACGGCGCGCCTCGTGCCCGCGGCCGAATGGGGGCCGCCGGGTGCCGCGCGCGTCGAGCTCCTCCGCACGATTCGAACCGCGAACGCCCTGCCGGCGGCGTGCGCGGCCGTAGTCTGGGATACCGGCGAGACGTCGCAGCAGGCGGAACTGCTCCAGCCGCTGACCCAGGCCGGCTTCCGCGTCCAGTCCGTCAGCTCACCCCCGCAGGCGCTGGCGGCGCTTGCGCGCATCACACCCGCGTCGTCGGGCCAGGGCGCCACAGCCTGGGTGGCCCTGAATACCAGCGGAGCGGCGCTCGTGGTCGTGCGCGGCGGCGCTATCATCTATTCCCGCGTGATGGGCTGGTCCATCGCGGCGCCAGCCGAGCGGCGCCAGGCCCACCTGCTGCGGCGGTATCTTCGCGTCGCCCAGATCGCGTCGGAGCTGAAGCGGGCGGCCCAGACGGTGCGGGCGACGGATGGCGTAGCCGTCGAGAGCGCGGTCCTCTGTGGGAACCTGCCCGAGCTGCGGTCCCTCGCCATGCCCCTCATCGAAGCCACGGATCTGGAAGTGGAGACGCTGGACTCCACCTCGGGCCTCGACCTCGCCGACATGTCCGCGGCGGACGTGGAGGAGCTGGCGCCGGCAGTACGGCTCGCCACGGCCGTGGCATTGTCGATGCCGGCAGCGGAGCGTGCCGGAGGGGCCGGCCGCATCGCGGCCCTTGCGGCAGGTCTGGCGCTCGTTGCCGCGGTGGCGTGGTGGACGTACACGCAGCGGGGCGTCCCTGCCGCGCCGCCCCAGCCGGACTCGGCTGGAGCGGTCGTGGGCATGCGCCCGCCGGAGGGCGAGGCGCCCGCGACAGCATCCTCGCAGGGCACGACGCCCGCCGCCGCAACGCCGGTCCGCGAACCGGTGCCGGATCCTGCCGCAGGGGCTCCGGAGCAGACTCTCCGCCAGCAGCCCTCCGAATCCCCGGAGACCGCGGCGACGAGCGGACAGATTGGCGGCCGCGCAGAAACGACGCGGCAGGATTCCCAATCCCGAGGGGGGCAGGGCGCCGCCAGGGATACGGCGACCACGCTGCCGAGCGTCGAAGGCGTCCTCATTTCGCCGCAACTGCGGCTGGCCGTAATCGACGGCGCCGTTGTCGGCATCGGGGACGTGGTCGGCTCGCTGACCGTGAAGGCCATCGAGACCGACGCCGTCGTCCTGAGAGACGCCGCGGGACAGGACGTGCGCGTGCCGGTGCGCCAGAGGCTCCGCCCGATTTCCTGACCCCTGATCCAGTTTCCTGACCCCTGATCCAGACGGCCGGAACGGGCGCTGGCCGCCAACCGTAGAATGGAGGCAGTCGTCTACGGGACAGCGCCCCGTTCCGGACGGGATCGGGCCGCGAGCTTGAACTTATGGCACTGATTGAAACACGCGACCTCTGGAAGACGTACGTGATGGGCGAAGAGGAGATCCACGCTCTCCGCGGCGTCTCCATTGCCATCGAGCCCGGAGAGTACGTCGCCATCATGGGGCCGTCGGGCTCCGGCAAGTCGACGCTCATGAACCTCATCGGGTGCCTCGACACGCCGACGAAGGGCAGCTACCTGCTGAACGGCAAGGAAGTCGCCGCGATGAACGACGACGAGCTCGCCCGCATCCGCAACGAGGAGATCGGGTTCGTTTTCCAGACCTTCAACCTGCTGCCCCGCGCGACGGCGCTGCACAACGTCGAGCTCCCGCTGGTCTACGCGGGCGTTCCCGGGAAAGTCCGGCAGGATCGGGCGAGGGATGCGCTCGAGAAGGTCGAGCTGACATCGCGGGCGAGCCATCGCCCCAACGAGCTGTCCGGCGGTCAGCGGCAGCGCGTGGCCATTGCCCGCGCGCTCGTCAACAACCCCTCCATCCTGCTCGCCGACGAGCCTACCGGCAACCTGGACTCGAAGACCGGAAACGAGATCATGGGCGTGTTCGATCGCCTGCACCAGGCCGGCAACACCATCGTTGTCGTCACGCACGAAGCCGACATCGCCGCGTACGCGCACCGGGTCATCTCGATTCGAGACGGCCAGGTGGAGAAGGATGTGAAGAGGGCGGCGTGATGGGTGGCCCCGGTGGCGGGTTGCCGTTCTTCACACCGCAGCGAAGTGGCCGGTCCCGATCTCGCGCAGTGCCGCATCCCGGTCGAACGACGCCGGATCGAGGACGATTCGCTGACGCGTGGCGGCCGGATCCGGGACGGGGATCGCCGAGAGCAGGGCTTGCGTGTACGGGTGCGCCGGGCTCTCGAACAGTCGTTCGGTTTCACCCATCTCGACGATCCTCCCGAGGTACATCACCGCGACCCGGTTGCAGATGTGGCGGACCAGCCGCAGATCGTGGGCGATGAACAGGTAGGTCAGCTTCAACCGCTCCTGCAGCTCCATCAGCAGGTTGACGACCTGGGCCTGCACCGACACGTCGAGCGCTGAGACCGGCTCGTCGGCGATGATGAACGACGGGTTGAGCGCGAGCGCGCGGGCCAGGCCGATTCGCTGCCGCTGGCCTCCGCTGAACTGGTGGGGATACCGCGCGAGCTGCGAGGGATCCAGCCCGACCAGCCTGAACAGCTCCTCGACGCGGGCGCGCCGCCCGGCACGCGGGCCCGTCCGGTGGATCACCAGCGGCTCCTCCACGATGTCGCCGACGCGCATGCGAGGGTTGAGCGACGAGTACGGGTCCTGGAAAACGATCTGCATGTCGCGCCGCGCCTGACGCATCCGCTGGCGCGCGAACGTCAGCACGTTTTCCCCCTTGAACCACACTTCGCCGGCGCTGGGCTCGATCAGCCTCAGGATGCAGCGCCCCGTCGTGGTCTTGCCGCTCCCGGACTCGCCCACCAGCCCGAACGTCTCCCCTCCGTCGATCGCGAACGTGACGCCATCGACGGCGCGCACGATCGACGGCCGCTGGAACAGGCCCTGCCGCCGTGTGAACTCCTTCGTCAGCCCGCGGACTTCGAGGAGCGCCACGCGGCCTACCTCTCCCCTCGTGCCGCGGCGGCCTCCACGGGCTCCGCCGCCGGACCGTGCAGATAGCACTTGACGCGGCGTCCGCCCGGGAGCCGCGTGTCGGCGGGTTGGGCGGCCGGACACGGCTCGAAGCGATCCGGGCACCGTGGCTCGAAGGCGCAGCCGGGCGGGAGCTGTCCAGGCGGCGGGACGGTCCCCTGTATGGCCCGCAGCCGCCGGCCCGAGTCAGCGCCGGGGATCGATTCCATGAGCCCGCGGGTGTAGGGGTGTTTCGGATCGGCGAACAGCTCCGCGACGGGCGCTTCCTCGACGATCCGCCCGGCGTACATCACGGCCACGCGATCCGCCATCTCGGCGACCACGCCCAGATCGTGCGTGATGAGCAGGAGCGCCAGGCCCATCCGCTGGCGAAGCTCGCGCAGCAGGTCCAGAATCTGGGCCTGGATCGTCACGTCGAGCGCCGTGGTGGGCTCGTCGGCGATGACGAGGGAGGGCTCGCAGGCGAGCGCCATCGCAATCAGCGCGCGTTGCCGGAGTCCTCCCGAGAGCTGGTGCGGGTAGTCGCGCACGCGTCTGGCGGGCTCGGGGATGCTGACCGCCGCGAGCAGATCGACCGCCTGCTGCCGCGCGCTCCGCCGCGTGGCGCGGCCGTGGATGCGGAGGGTCTCCTCGATCTGGCTGCCGATCGTGAAGACGGGGTTCAAGGCCGTCATAGGCTCCTGGAAGATGAGACCGATGCCCGAGCCGCGAACCTGCTGCATCTCCCGCTCGCTCGCCGACATCAGGTCGCGGCCGTCGAACCGGATCGATCCCCCGGAAATCCGTCCCGGAGGCTCCACAAGGCGCATGATCGAGAGCGCCGTGAGGGACTTGCCGCTGCCCGATTCTCCCACCAGTCCCAGCGTCTCGCCGCGCCGGAGATCGAAGCCGACGTCGATGACTGCCGGAACGAACCGGCCGTCGTGATCGAACCCCGTCGTCAGATGGCGCACGGCGAGCAGCGGCTCGCGTGCTCCGCTTCCAACGGCAGATTGTGCGGCACGGCGGCCGGGATCAGGCATCGATCTCCCTGTGCTCGCCGAAGACCGATCGCAGTCGGTCCGCGATCTCGCCCACGGTTGCCCGCGCCTCCACGGCGCGGACGATGGGCGGCACGAGGTTGTCGGACGTCCGTGCCGCAGCCGCGACGGCTTCGAGCGCGGCGCGCCACGCCGCCTGATCGCGCGACGCCCTCAGCGTCGCGAGGCCGGCGACCTGCGTCCGCTCCACCTCCGGATCCAGCTTCAGCAGCTCGACCGCCGCACCCTCGTCGCTCTGGTACTCGTTCACGCCCACGACGATGGTCTGCCGCGAGTCGACGCGAAGCTGGGCCTGGTAGGCCGACTCCTGGATCTGACGCTGGATGAGGCCGTGCTCGATGGCTGCCAGCGTGCCGCCCCCCGCATCGATCTGGTCGATGGCCGCGCGCGCTTCCCGCTCGATGCGATCCGTGAACGCCTCGATCGTCCAGGCGCCCCCGACCGGATCGACTGTGCTGGCGACGCCGCTCTCGCAGGCGATCACCTGCTGTGTCCGGAGCGCGATTCGCGCGGCCTCCTCGGTCGGCAGCGCCAGCGCCTCGTCGCGGCCGTTGCAGTGCAGCGACTGCGTGCCTCCCAGCACGGCCGTCAGCGCCTGCAGGGCCACGCGCACGATGTTGTTGTCGGGCTGCTGGGCCGTCAGGGTGCTGCCGGCCGTCTGCGTGTGGAAGCGGAGCTGCTGCGCGCGCGGGTTCGTGACCCCGAACCGATCCCGCATGATGTGGGCCCAGAGCCGGCGCGCCGCGCGGAACTTCGCCACTTCCTCGAGAAAGTCGTTGTGGGCGTTGAAGAAGAACGAGAGGCGTGCGCCCAGGCGGTTGACGTCGAGCCCGGCATCGCGGGCCGCTTCGACGTACGCAATCGCGTTGGCGAACGTGAACGCGACTTCCTGCACGGCGGTCGAACCCGCCTCCCGGATGTGATAGCCGCTGATCGAGATCGTGTTCCAGCCCGGCATCTCGCGCTCGCAGAACGCGAAGATGTCGGTCACGATCCGCAGCGACGGCCGGGGCGGGTAGATGTAGGTGCCGCGCGCGACGTATTCCTTCAGGATGTCGTTCTGCACGGTCCCCGAGAGCGCCGCGGGTGAGAGCCCCTGCCGACGGGCGACCGCCACGTAGAGTGCCAGCAGGATGATGGCCGTGGCGTTGATCGTCATAGAGGTCGACACGCGATCGAGCGGGATCCCCTCGAAGAGCACCGTCATGTCTTCGATCGAGTCGATGGCGACGCCGACGCGGCCCACTTCGCCGGCGGCGAGGGGGTGATCGGAGTCATAGCCCATCTGCGTCGGCAGATCGAACGCGACGCTGAGGCCGCTCACGCCCTGGCTGAGCAGGTATCGATAGCGACGGTTCGACTCGGCAGGCGTCCCGAACCCGGCGTACTGGCGCATCGTCCACAGCCGTCCGCGGTACCCCGTCGGCTGGATGCCGCGCGTGAACGGAAACTCGCCGGGAAAGCCCGGCATCGGGAGCGGATCCCGGTCGGGGTGGGACTCCGGGTCGTGATACACGGGTGGTGTCAAGGACGCCTGCAGCCGCGGTCATTGTAGCAAGTCCGGGAACCACAACATCTTGCGGGCTGAGCCATTGACACTCGCAAGACCCCTGACTACAATGAAGATGTTCCCGCGCGCAAAACCTTCATATGGAGAAATTTGGCGCCCGACTCCTGCCACCCGCCCGGGTCGCAGTTTCGGGATCGGGAGACGCCCCGGTTTTTCCAGCGTCCGGCGGCGGTAAGGAGGTCCGAGAATGGATGACGTCGTCAATCGACTGGCCCGCGAGCTGTCCGACGCCATTGCCGCCGCCGTTGCCGAAGATGCCCGTGTCGAGGCGTGCCGGGAGCGCGCGCGTGCCGCCGGCTACGAGATGAAGCTGTCGCTCGAGGCGGTCATCGGCTTCATCAACCGTACCAGCCCCGGCGCGCTCGCGAAGATCGCGTCGGCGCAGAAGGTGACGCGCGTGGAGCGGCGCACGTTCGAGATGAGCGCGACCGATCGACGCTTCCTGCGATCGCTGCGGATCGCGGCGGACGAGACCCAGGAAAAGGAAGTCGAGTAGCGTCAGTCGAGCAGGGACTCGCCCGTCATCTCCGTGGACCGCGGAATCCCGAGCAGCTCCAGCAGGGTGGGCGCCACATCCCGGAGCGTGCCGTTCCGCAGGCTCCGGCCGCGAGCGTCCTCGTCGAACAGAATCACCGGCACGGGGTTCGACGTGTGCGCCGTGTGCGGCGCCCCGAGCTCGTCATCCCACATCTGCTCCGCGTTTCCGTGATCGGCCGTGATGATGGCCCGGCCTCCTGCCCCGCGTATGGCTTTCGTGATCCGGTTCAGGCAGCCGTCGAGCGTCTCGATGGCGGTGATCGCCGCCTTCAGATCCCCGGTGTGACCAACCATGTCGGCATTCGCGAAGTTGCAGATGACCACCTGATGCCGGCCCTCGCTCACATCCGCCACGAGCGCGTCGGTGATCCCGGGGGCGCTCATCTCGGGCATCAGGTCGTAGGTGGCCACTTTCGGTGACGGCACGAGGATGCGATCCTCGCCCGGATAGGGCTCTTCGCGGCCGCAGTTGAAGAAATACGTGACGTGCGCGTACTTCTCGGTCTCCGCGAGCCGGAGGTTCGTGCGCGCGTGGTCGGCCAGCACGTCGGCGAGGTTGCCCTGGAACCTCTGCGGCGTGAACACCACCGGCAGATCGAACGTCCGGTCGTAGACGGTCATCGTGGTCATGAGCACGCGGGGGCGGGCCCCGCGGTCGAAACCGTCGAAGTCGTCGCGCGTGAGCGCCCGGGTCAGCTGGCGCGCCCGGTCGGCGCGGAAGTTGAAGAACACGACGGAGTCCCCGTCGCGGATCGGCCCGACCGGACGGCCGTCGGCGTCGACCAGGACGACTGGCTTGACGAACTCATCCGTGACGCCATCCTCGTACGAGTTCCGGACCGCCGCGACCGCATACTGGGTCGTCCGCTCGGCGACGCCGTGCACCATGGCGTCGTAGGCGAGCTTCGTCCGTTCCCAGCGCTTGTCGCGGTCCATCGCGTAGTACCGGCCCGTGATGGTGGCGATGCGGCCGACCCCCGCGCGGTCGAGCCGGTCCTGCAGCTCCCCGACGTACCTGACGCCTCCGGCCGGCGACGTGTCGCGGCCGTCGGTAATCACGTGGATGAAGAGGCGATCCACGCGGCGCCGCGCGGCCATCTCGACGAGCGCATGGAGATGGCGCTGATGGCTGTGGACCCCGCCGTCCGACAGCAGACCCACGAGATGAAGCGCATGCCGCCCGGTCCGGCACCGATCCATGGCCTGGACGAGCGCCTCCGACGCCAGGAAATCACCGTCGTGGATGCTCTTGTCGATTCGGGTCAGGTCCTGGTACACGATGCGCCCGGCACCCATGTTCATGTGCCCGACCTCGGAGTTGCCCATCTGCCCGGCCGGGAGCCCGACCGCTTCGCCGGAGGCGATCAGCTGCGCGTGGGGATAGCGGCCGAGGAGCTCGTCGTAGACGGGGGTGCGTGCGAGCGCGATGGCGTTGTGCTCGCGCGCCTCGCGGAGGCCCCATCCGTCGAGCACGATGAGGACCACGGGCCGCGCCGGCATCGCTTCCACGTCAGCGGCCCCGGAGCGCCCCGACGGCGGCCGTGCCGGCGTACTGCGCGCGGTTCCCGAGCTCCTGTTCGATCCTGAGCAGCTGGTTGTACTTCGCGACGCGGTCGGAGCGGCTGGCCGAGCCCGTCTTGATCTGTCCGGCGCCCGTGCCGACGGCGAGATCCGCGATCGTCGTGTCCTCGGTCTCCCCTGATCGATGCGAAATGACGCTGGCGTACCCCGCGTCGCGAGCCAGGGCCATCGCGTCGAGCGTCTCGGTGACCGTGCCAATCTGGTTCAGCTTCACGAGCAGCGCGTTGCCGACCCCATCCGCAATGCCCCGGCGGAGAATCTCGGGGTTCGTGACGAACACGTCGTCGCCCACGAGCTGCACGCGGCTGCCGAGCGCGCGCGTCAGCTTCTTCCAGCCGTCCCAGTCGCTTTCGGCGACGCCGTCCTCGATCGAGATGATCGGGTACTGGCGGACCCAGTCCTCGTAGAGCGCGACCATCTCGTCGTTCGTCCGGGTTGGCTCGCCCGACTTCCTGAACTCGTAGCGCTGCCCCTGATCGTCCCACAGCTCGCTCGACGCCACGTCGAGGGCGAGCCACATCGTCTCGCCGGGCTTGTAGCCGGCCTGCACGATGGCCTCGAGCACCACTTCGAGCGCCTCCCGGTTCGACGAGAGGCTCGGTGCGAACCCGCCTTCGTCGCCGACGCCGGTGGAATGCCCGCGCTTCTTGAGGATGCCGCGCAGCGTGTGGAACACCTCGGCCCCGGCGCGCACCGCCTCCGCGAACGAGGGGGCCCCCAGAGGCATCACCATGAACTCCTGGAAGTCCACGCTGCTGTCCGCGTGCGCGCCGCCGTTGAGGATGTTCATCATCGGCACCGGCAGCAGCAGGCGGCTGTTCCCGTAGAGCGAGGCCAGGTGCTGGTAGAGCGGCGTCCGCGCGGCCGCCGCCGCCGCGCGGGCCACCGCCATGGACACGCCCAGGATCGCGTTGGCCCCGAGCCTGCCCTTGTTGGGCGTCCCGTCGAGCTCGATCAGGCCCCGATCGAGCGCGCGCTGATCGGGGTCGAGCCCCGTGATGGCGCCTGCGATCTCGCCGTTCACGAAGCCGACCGCCTTCGTCACGCCCCTGCCGAGATAGCGCGTCCGGTCGCCGTCGCGCAGCTCGAGCGCCTCGCGCTGCCCAGTGGAGGCGCCGGACGGCACGGCTGCACGTCCGACGCTCCCGTCGCTCAGCGTCACCTCGACTTCGACTGTCGGGTTGCCGCGCGAATCGAGGATCTCCCTGCCCCGTACGCGTTCGATCTTCACAATGCCCTTTCCTTTTCGTCTTTCCCACGTCGCATGCAGGATGACCCCAGCCCGGAGGACTCACGCGGCGCCGAGTCGAGTCGGGCGTTCGCTGAGGAAACGATGCGGAGCGGGCCGGCTTCCGACGCGGATACCCGACTCGGCTCTCACGATATTCATGAATTATCCGGGCTAGCGTTCGGTGCCACGCTGATCGAACTCCGTCTCGGCCGCCAGCGCCTGCTCCGCGATTTCGGCCACGAACGGCTGGTCGTCGGTCGTGACTACCACGATCCCGCTCTCGGTGACGGTGTGCCGCCGCCGATCCTCGTCCTCGTTGAACCCGATGCGCGCGCCGCGCGGGATGAACACGTCGCGATCGATGATGGCCCTCCTCAGGGCCGCGTGGCGGCCGACGCGCACTCCCGGCATGAGGATGCTCTGGTCGACCTCACAGAAGCTGTGCACGCGCACGTTGGGGCAGAGCACGCTGCCAGCCACGCGGCTGCCCGACACGATGCAGCCGGCGGAGATGATGGAATCGACCGCGTGCCCGCGGCGCCGGTCGTCCGCGAAGACGAACTTCGCCGGCGGAGCCTGCACCTGGTAGGTGCGCAGCGGCCACTCCGGGTCGTACAGGTTGAATTCCGGGTTGACGTGGCACAGGTCCATGTTGGCTTCGTAGTACGCATCCAGCGTCCCGATGTCGCGCCAGTATTTGGCCGCCTTCTTGTTCTCGTCGTAGAAGCGGTAGGCGTACACCGCAACGCGCGAGATCAGTTCCGGGATGATGTCCTTGCCGAAGTCGTGCGTGCTCGAGCGCCCGGCGTCGGCTTCGAGCGCCGGCACCAGCACCGACATGTCGAAGATGTAGATGCCCATCGACGCCAGGCGCTGTCGCCCCGCCGGCAGCCCTTTCGGCTTCTCGAGGAATCCGGTCAGTCGATCGCGTTCGTCCACCTCGACGATCCCGTAGCGCCCCGCGTCCTCCGAGGGGATCTCGATCGCGGCGATCGTCGCGCCCGCGGCCCGCTCGCGGTGGAAGCGCAGCATCTTCGAGTAGTCCATCTTGTAGACGTGATCGCCCGACAGCACGATCAGCTGCTTCGGGTCCTCGCGCAGGATCGAGTACAGGTTCTGATATACGGCATCCGCGGTGCCCAGATACCAGTGCTCGCCGACGCGCTTCTGGGGGCTGAGGATCTCGATGAATTCACCGAGCTCGTCGGCCACCACGCTCCAGCCCATCCGTATGTGGCGGCTGAGCGACAGGGACTTGTATTGCAGGGCGATGAAGATGCGCCGCAGGCCCGAGTTGATGCAGTTGCTCAGCGTGAAGTCGATGATCCGGTACGGACCGCCGAAGTAGACGGCCGGCTTGGCCCGCTCCTTCGTGAGCGGGTAGAGGCGCTCCCCGACTCCTCCGGCGAGCACCATTACGAGCGTTTCATCATGCACCGCGCGTCCTCGATCCCTCGCGTCCGGGCCCGGGTGCACCACGGACGGCCTCGCTGGTGCCCGACCTGCGGAACGCCTTTCCCCTTGACGCGCTGACGTGTGCGGAGGCGGCTCAACCCCGGTACGGGCGCCGTGATGATACCACCAGGGTCCGGGGGGTCGCCCTTTCTGGGCTAATTGTCGACGCTTCTTTGACTTGGCGGCACCGCTGGCCTATGATGGACATGGTTTGTCAGCGGGATGGACGGGAGACCAGGCTTGCTGTCGGGGGCGGCTCTGCGCCACGGAGGTCTGGTGTGGTGCGTGCTCTGGGCGGGGCAGGTCGCGGCGCAGACGCCGCAGACCTTCGATGCGCGGCCCGGCGACCGCGTGCTTCAGACCCAGCAGCTCGAAGGGGAAGCGATACTCGCGCTGGCTGATGCGGCGCTGGCAGGGAAGGCGGTCCCGGCCGACTTCCGCGTCGAGTGGCAGAACGAGTTCCTGAAGGCTCAGCACGGCACGTTCGTGCCGTTCACGCTGACCGTGGATCTCTCGACGCTCCACCAGCCGGCCGCGCTCGTTTACGTGCGTGCAGTGCCGCTCGCACGCGACGACGGTGCCGGGGAGCCGGCGGACACGCGCGGCGACGGACGGAACAACGCCGGGGACGGCTTCCCCGTCGATGCGATCTTCCCGGTCGAGCTGCGGCAGGAGCCCGGACGCGTCGCGCGCATCCGCCGCGGATTCTCGCTCGTGCCGGGCCGGTACAACGTGTTCGTCGTCCTCCGGGAGCGGGTCGAGCCGGCGGCGCGCGAGGCCAGGCCCCGCGCGAGCGTGCTGAGGCAGCCGCTGACGGTTCCGGACTTCTGGTCGGGCGAGCTCACGACCAGCAGCGTCATCCTGGCCGACCGCCTGGATGTGCTGAGGGAGCCGATTGCCGCCGAGGCGCTGGCCGAACGGCCCTACGTCATCGGCCACAACGACGTCACGCCGGCCGCGGATCGCAGGTTCCGGAACGACGAGGAGCTCATCGTGATCTTTCTCGTCTACAACCCGACCGTAACGGCGCAGAAGAAGTTCGATCTCCAGGTGGAGTACCATTTCTTCCGGAAGGGGGCATCGGAGGGAGGGTCGGCGCGACAGAGGAACGAGCCGGCGCATCCTCCCGAGCGGGCAGGCGAGCGATACTTCAACCACACTGAACCGCAGCGCTTCAATCCCGGCACGGCGGGAACGCTCGTCGATCCCGCCAGCGGGCAGCCGGTCGTGGCGGGACAGGGTGTTCCACTGGCGGGATTCGAAACTGGGGAATACCGCCTGGCTATCCGGGTGACGGATTTGCTATCGGGCAAGATCGTCGATCGCGACGTGCTCTTCACGGTCGGGCCGTAGAGTGGATGGCGAGAGTGACGGAGGAGCTATGCGTCACGCCAAACGGGTGCTGACAACCGCAGTGGTCGTCCTCGTGCTCGGCGCCCTCGCGGCACCGGTCCTGGCGCAGCCCGGCCGCTTCGTCGATGGTCAGGCCGTCCACCTGACGCGCGGCAGCATCAGCGGCATCGTCAACGACGAGACGGGCGGACCGCTCGCCGGCGCCATGGTGTCGGCGTTCGGCCAGACGATGTCCTCGGCCGTGTCGGATGCGGGAGGCCGTTTTTCGATCGATGGCCTGCCCGCCGGCGAGTACCTGATTCAGGCCCATCTGTCGGGGTTCGTGGGATCGCGGCGCGAGCTGGTGCGCGTGGGCGCCGGACCTTCACCGCTCGATCGTCCGCTGCAGCTCCGCCGCCTCGACCTGCTCGTGGCGACGAGCGGAGCGGGCATGCCCGTCCCGGCACGGCCGATCATCGCCGCCGGCGTCCGCCTTCCGAGCGGCACGCTCTCCGACCAGCCCGATCCCGCATCCGACGACGGTGCGGCGCGGGACGGCGACCACCCGCACACCGAGATTACCTGGCGTCTGCGCCATCTGAAGCGCAGCATTCTGAAGGATTCGTCCACTGTCGTCGCGCTCGTCGAGCCGGACGAGGACGTCCCTGCCTTGTCGCCGTACAGTCGCGGGTCGTCGGCCTCGAGCATCGGCAGTACCATCTTCACCGACCTGCCGTTCTCGGGCGAGGTGAATCTCCTCACGTCGAGCGCGCTCGGACCCGGCCGGCTCTTCTCGGGGGCCACGATGCCGCGGCCCGTCGCCTATCTCTCGATCGGCGCGCCGACGCCGGCCGGCGACTGGTCGGTCCGGGCGGCCATGAGCCAGGGTGATCTGTCGTCCTGGCTCGTGGCGGGCGCGTTCGCCGCAAGAGGCAACCGCACCCACGGCTACGAGTTCGGCCTCTCGTACAGCACCCAGGAGTATCTCGGCGGGAATCTCGCGGCGCTCGCGGCTGTGACCGACGGCAGCCGCAATGCCGGCGAGCTCTATGCGTACGATCGATGGAGCTTCGACGGGACCGTCGAAATCCGATATGGCGGTCGCTTCGCGCGGTACGACTACCTCGATAACCGCGCGCTCCTGAGCCCGGTGCTCGGCCTCACGATCACGCCGCTGCAGAACACGCGCGTCACGACGACCGTAGGCCAGCAGATGGTCGCGCCGGGTGCGGAGGAATTCGTCGCCAGCGTGACGCCGGGTCCGTGGCTGCCGCCGGAGCGGACCTTCGCGCCGCTCGGCACCGCAGCGGAGGTGGGCGACTTCCGGGTCGAGCGCGCGCGCTACCTGGACGTGCTCGTCGAGCACGAGTTCGATCAGACGTACGTCGTCGGCGTGCGACGGTTCTATCAGGACGTCGACGATCAGCTCGTGACGCTGTTCGGGCTCGACATGCCCGAAGGGCCGCAGCCGATCGGCCACTACTACGTGGCGAGCGCCGGCGGTTTCACCGCGGACGGCTGGGCGCTGCGCGTGAGCAGCCCTCCCTCCCGCAGCGTGCGCGCGTCGATCGATTACAGCATCACGCGGGCGCGGTGGGGCCCCCGTGGCGACACCACCGAGATCGGCAGCTGGGTGCCCGCGGCCGTTCGCGGCGCGCGCGAGGACCTGCACGACGTCACGACCTCGTTCGAAGGCGAGATTCCTGAGACCGACACCCGCGTGTTCGTGCTGTACAGGATTAACACCGGGTTCACCCGCGCCAATCACGAGCTGGCCCGGCCGGGGCTCGATGCCCGCTTCGATCTCCAGGTGAACCAGGCGCTGCCGTTCGGCGTGGCCGGAACGCGCTGGGAGATCCTCGTGGGGATCCGCAACCTGTTCCGCGATTCGACGACCGTCGGCTCGATCTACGACGAGCTCCTCGTCGTCCGTCCGCCCAAGCGCGTGGTGGGCGGATTCCTCGTCCGGTTCTAGCGAGGCTCCGCCTCAGACCGGCGAGAGGCTCCGCCCCGCATCGTTTGATAACGCCGCGCTCGACGCGCGGGCGGGTTCGCCCCCGGAGAACGTGACCTCATTTGTACAAGTTCTGAGGGCCCAAGGCCTCTAGTTGCAGCGTGGGGCTCCCCATCCCGGCAGCCCGCCTTTTTCTTGCCCGCGCTTTCGGGTTCGCATTTTTGGATCGAGCTTCCAGATTGTTGGAACCGGGGTGAAGGCGTCGTCATAAATGCGTTGAAAATCAACAGGTTAGTCGATGTTTCCTGAGGACGTTCAGGGAATGCGCTTTGCTTTGGGAGCCGCTCGGACGTCTGCGTCGAGCGATAGCGTGAATTCCCCGATCTCGGTCCGCTCGTCGGCCCTCTTCAGGATGACGGCGCAGTTCGCCGTCGTCGTCGGCCTGCTGTGCCTCGCGGTGGTGAACATCTCGGTGCGCGCCTCCTGGTACGAGATGGAGGACGGCGTCTACTGGGTGAGCAACGGGCGGGACGTGATCGCCGAGATCGTCGCCGACGGATCGCCGGCGGCCCGGGCCGGCATCGTTCCGGGTGACAAGCTGATTGCGATCGACGGCCGGCCTGTCGAGTCCCCGGCCGACGTCGTGGCGGCGCTGCACCGGTCGTCGCGAGGCACCGTGCTGCCGTACGTCATGGTCCGGCAGCAGACGCAGCAGTTCCTCGAGCTCCCGTTGCAGCCCATGCCCGCGGGCGCACGCGGCCTGTACTTCGTGCTGGCCGCGGTCGGCATCTTCTCGCTCCTCGTCGGCGCGTCGGTGCGCCTGCGTCGTCCGGAGAATCAGGCGACGCTGCATTTCTTCTGGCTCTCGGTTGCGTTCTTCGGCGTCCTCGCGTTCTCGTTCAGCGGCCGGCTGGATCTGCTCGACTGGATCTTCTACTGGGCGAACGACGTGTCGATGCTGCTGCTGCCGCCGCTCTTCGTGCACTTCGCGCTCGTGTTTCCGGAGCGTCCGGACGCCTGGGTGCGGAGCGACCGCGCCCGCACGCTGCTGCCGATGATCTACCTGCCCGCGCTCCTGCTCGGCGGGACCCAGATCGCGGTGATGCTCACCGGCGCGCGGCAGGGGGAGGTGCTGTCGAACGTGCTGGCCGTGGTGGAGCGCGGGCACCTGCTGTACCTGGCCGGCTGCCTCGTCACGGGCCTGGCGATTCTGGTGCGGGCGTTGCGGCGGGTGCGATCGGTCACCGCGCGTCGCCAGCTGCGCTGGATCGTGTGGGGGACGGCGCTCGGGGCCCTGCCGTTCGTGTTCGGGTACGCGCTGCCCTTTGCGCTCGGCTTCACGCCGGTCCCGGCCTTCGAGCTGACGGCCGTGCTGCTGGGCCTGGTGCCCCTGGCGTTTGCCTCGGCGATCGTCCGCTACCGGCTGATGGACGTCGAGGTCATCATCAAGCGCGGGCTGGTGTATGCGGCCGCGATTGCCGCCATCGCCGCGATCTATGCGATTCTGCTCACGGTGGCCGGCCGCCTCTTCCAGGCCGAGCGGGGCAATCCGGTCATCGCGCTGCTGGCCACGATGGTGGTCGTGCTGCTGTCGCGCCCGGTGAAGAACGCGATACAGACCGGGCTGGACCGCGTTTACTACCGCGACCGCTACGATTACCGGCGGGCGCTGGTGGGTTTCGCGCGCGATCTGAACAGCGATCTCGACCTGTCCCGGCTGAGCGAGCGGCTCGTGCGGCGGGTCACCGAGACGCTGGTGGTCGATCGAATGGCCGTCATGCTGGCGCCCGTGACCACGGGCCGGGAGGGCGATTTCCTGACGATCGCCCATGCGGGGTTCGTCGCGGCCCCCCCGCTGCTGACGCGGATGTCGGAGGTCGGCACGCGGCTCATCTCGGGGCACACGCTGACCCTGGACGACCCGCTCTCGCAGCGCCGGCTCGACCCGGCCGAGGTCGAGTTCTGGCGCGAGGCCGGGATCCATTACTTCGTTCCGTGCGTCTCGAAGGAAGGGACTATCGCGGTGATGGCGCTCGGCCGGAAGGCGAGCACCGAGCCGCTCAGCAGCGAAGACATGGCGCTGCTGGCCGCCGTGGCGGCCCAGGCGGCCACCGCGCTCGAGAACGGGCGGCTCTACCGGCAGCTGCGCGTGAAGGCCGACGAGCTCGAGCGGCTCCGTGAATTCAGCGAGAACATTCTCGAGTCGCTGAACGACGGCCTGGCCGTGGTCGACCGCAACGATCGGCTCGTCCGCTGGAACCGGCGGCTGGAAGAGCTGTACGGGATCCGCCACGAGGCGGCCGTCGGGCGGCGCATCGAGCAGATCTTCGATGCGGGCTTCATCGACGTGCTGCGCTCGGCCCGCCGGGACTCACCGGAAGGAACTGCCCTCTATCGTGTGCCGCTCCTCACGCGGCACGAGGCCCCGCGCCGGCTGCTCGTGAACGTGGCGACGACGCCGCTCCGCGACTCCGAAGCCGCCATCGCGGGGACGATTGTCGTGGTCGAGGACATCTCGACGCGCGTGCAGCTCGAGGAGCAGCTGCAGATCTCCGAGAAGATGGCGTCGATCGGGCTGCTGGCTGCGGGTGTGGCGCACGAGGTGAACACGCCGCTGACGGGCATCTCCAGTTTCGTCCAGATGCTGATGCAGGGGGCGGAGGCGGAGGATCCGCGCACGAAGGTCCTGGAGAAGATCGAGCGGCAGACGTTCCGGGCCGCCAAGATTGTGAACGGCCTCCTGAACCTGGCGCGGCCGGCGCAGGTGGAGAGCGGCCCGATGGACGTGAACGCCGTCGTCAACGACGTGCTGGCGCTGCTCGAGCACCAGTTCCGGACCAGCCGGATCCAGGTCCGCAAGGAGCTCGCCGCGTCGGTGCCGTTCGTGCAGGGGATCGAGTACAAGCTGCAGCAGGTGTTCCTCAACCTGTTCCTGAACGCCCGCGATGCGATGCCGCGGGGCGGCTGGCTCACGATCGTGACGAGGACCGCGGGCGAGACGGTGGGGGTCGAGATCGCGGACACCGGCTCGGGGATTCCGCCCGATCAGCTGTCGCGGATCTACGACCCGTTCTTCACGACGAAGGACATCGGCAAGGGGACGGGGTTGGGTCTGTCGATCACGTACGGGATCGTGCAGGAGCACGGCGGAACGATCACCTGCGACAGCGTGGTAGGCCAGGGGACGCGCTTCACACTGACGCTGCCGGTCGCGGCGTCGCGGACGGCGGCGGGGGTGCAGGGCTAGTGGCAGGCCACTAGTCGCGAGCGGGCGCGGCCGGCCTCGCCAGGCCGGGACACGCGCCAGGGGCACGTTATGAATCGCAAGGGCTCCATTCTGGTGATCGACGACGAGGAGATCATGCGCGAGATCCTCGACGCCCTGCTGTCCCGCGAGGGCTACGAGGTGCGGCTGGCCGAGAACGCCGCGCAGGGCCTGGAGTTCGCACGCGCCAAACCCTTCGATGCCGCCATCGTCGACATGATGATGCCAGGGATGGACGGGATCGCCGCGCTCGACGAGCTCAAGAAGATCGACGACGACCTGCCGGTGCTCATGATCACCGCGTTCGCGTCGGTCGAGAACGCGATCGCCGCCATGAAGCGCGGCGCGTTCGACTACATCACCAAGCCGTTCAAGAACGACGAGGTGCTGGTCGTGCTGCGCAACGCGCTCGCGCAGCGCCGTCTGGTCGCCGAGAACCGCGCCCTGCGCCAGAACCTGCAGGCGCACGTCAGCCGGTTCGGCGAGATCATCGGTCGGAGCCCGAGGATGAAGCAGGTCTTCGACCTCATCATCCAGGCCGCCCCGAGCCGCACGACGATCCTCATCAACGGCGAGAGCGGCACCGGGAAGGAGCTGGTCGCGCGGGCGCTGCACCAGAACTCCACGCGCGCCGACCGCGCCTTCATCACGGTGAACTCCGGGAACCTGCCGCCGGACCTGCTCGAGTCGAACCTCTTCGGCCACGTGAAGGGGGCGTTCACCGGCGCGGTCTACCCCAAGAAGGGCCTCTTCGAGCTCGCCGACAAGGGCACGATCTTCTTCGACGAGATCGGCAACATCCCGCTCGAGACGCAGGCCAAGCTGCTGCGCGTCATTCAGGAGCGCGAGTTCATGCGACTCGGCGGGGTCGAGACGATCAAGGTCGACGTCCGCATCATCGCCGCCACGAACGTGGACCTCCGTCGCATGATGGAGGAGGGCCGCTTCCGCGAGGACCTGTTCTACCGGCTGCACGTCATCACCGTCCAGCTGCCCGCGCTGCGCGAGCGCAAGGAGGACATCCCGCTGCTCGTGCAGCACTTCCTGGAGAAATACAGCGCGGAGAACCAGAAGACGCACCTCGACCTCACCCCCGAGGCGCTCGACCTGCTGCTCGACTACGACTGGCCCGGCAACGTCCGCGAGCTCGAGAACGTCATCGAGCGCGCGGTCGTGCTGTCGTCGGGCAGCCGAATCGACGTCGATCTCGTGCCCGACCACGTGCGCAGCAGCCGCCGGTTCCAGATGCCGCAGTTCGTGGTCCCGCCCGAGGGCATCTCGTTCCGCGAGGTCATCACCGACTTCGAGAAGCGCCTCATCGAGTCCACGCTGGAAGCCGCAGGCGGCGTGCAGAAGCGGGCGGCCGAGCTCCTGCACATCAAGCCGACCACGCTCAACGAGATGATCAAGCGGCACGACATCTGCCCGCGCCGCAAGCGCACCACCGCAGCGGCGCCTGCTCCGGGACGCCCGGAGCCGGCGGTCGAGGCCGACGACGTGAGCGGCGAGGGGGAAGAGGTCGTCGCAGACTGACCGCCGGCGCTGGCGGTCGCAGGGGCATGGCATGCTCCCTTGCGGCGGCGGGCACGCGCGAGGCACGCAACGCGATGCCCGTCCGACGCGATGCGCACATCACCCATCCAGCCGGGCAGCGGCGGGTTCCCCGAGATTCGGATCCAGTGTGACGCGGCGCCCGCCGACCGCGCCGGCGCCGGTCCTGGGTCCTCGTCCGGCGCTCCAACCCGCCCGCTGTCTCAGCGCCGCGCCTTCAGGCGGACGAACATCTTCTCGTACTTGCCCAGGATGACGTCCCAGCGGTAGTTGCGGCGCACGTAGTCGCGTCCGTTCCGGCCCATTCGAGCCCGGAGGCCGTGGTCGCCCATCAGGAGCTTCAGGCACTCGGTGAACTCGTCGCGGTCGGCGTAGTAGAGTCCGGCGTTGCTCCTGTGGCAGTGATCGACGAGCACGTCGCTGCGGGCGTTGGCCAGCACTGGCGTGCCGACCGCGAACGATTCGAGGGCGAGCAGCGAGAGACTTTCGTACGGGGACGGCACGACGACCACCGTCGCCGCCTCCAGCGCGTGGAGCCGCTCCTGATCCGACAGCCGGCCCGCGAACCGGATGAAGGGCTCCTCCGGCAGCGGCATCAGCTTGATGCCCATCAGGACGAGTGACGCGTCGCCGCCGTCCTGCACGTATGCGCTGAAGTACTCGATGAGCTCCTCGCAGCCCTTGCCCGGGTCGATGCGTCCGCCGTAGAGCACGAACGGCCCGTGGAGGCGGTGCCGGCGGCGGAAGATCGTGCCGCGCTGCGCGAGATGGGGGCGGAAGCTCGGCGATGACTCGTCGGACGCTCCGGCATCGTCTTCGGTGTCGTCCGGCTCCGCCGGCCCACCGGCATCGTCGGCGCTCCGCCCCTCGGCGCCGGCCCGGTCGCGGGGGTAGGGCAGGGCCTGGGGCAGTTCCACCCCGCATCCCACCGTCTCCTCCTCGATCGCCCGGATCGAGAAGTGCGTCGTCAGGAAGCGCCGCTCGGAATCGGTGTTGTAGGCCAGGCCGGCCGGGAGGCTGAACAGCTCCTTGTAGATCTCGAGCCGGATCGCCGGCTCGTCGTGCGCCGTCGGCACGAGGATGCTCTTGTGCGGCGCAATCCGGATCCCCAGCACGGTTGGCGCGTAGAGATAGGTGAAGAAGATCAGGATGTCGTACTGGTGGTGGTTTCGCTCCAGGTGCTCGAGGAGCGCCGGGGACCAGGGCCCCTGCTGGCGAAGCCACTCCAGCTCGTCCTCGCGGCTGTGCGGGCTGTTGAAGATCCACTCCGAGTAGCGGTTGAAGGCGTGGATGTCGCGCGCCCGGGCGTTCGCGAAGCGCCGGACGGTGACGCCGCGGATGCGATCGGTGCCCTCCGGGTACTCGTTCTTCCACGAGACGTAGTCGGCGGCGCAGGTCGTGAACACCTCCACCTGGTGCCGGGGCGCGAGACGCTCGGCTATGAGGCGGCAGTGGTACTCCGATCCTCCCAGGATCTCGGTGCCATAGCGCTGGACGATGAACGCAACCTTCAAACGCTGTACCTCGGGAAGCTCCTGGTCACGCAAACGGCTCGAGCACGTCCCGGAGCCGGCGTTCGATCCGCCCGGGCGCGAAGTCGTCCAGCCTGCGCCGCTGTCCGACGATGACGCGCTCGCGCACCGCGCGATCGTATACGAGGAGTGCCATCAGCTCGGCCGCGACCTCGAGATCCTTCGGCTCGAGCAGCATGCCGGCGCCGCCAAGCGTCTCGGGCACGGCCCCCGCGGCGTAGGCGAGCACTGGAACGTCGGCCGCCATCGCCTCGACCAGGGGCACGCAGAAGCCCTCGTGCTCGCTGAGCGACACGTAGACGTCGGCCCAGCGGTAGAAGGCCGCGAGATCGTCGTCCGGCACGGGGCCGGTGAACCAGAAGCGGTCCGGCAGCATGCGGTACTCGTGCATCAGGGCGCGGACCTGCGCGTAGTACGGCGGGAGGCCGTCGTATCGCCCGACGAAGATGAAGCGGTAGTACGCGTCGACGTACCGCTTGTAGACCTCGGCCAGGCGGATGTGATCCTCGATGCGCTTGTTCGGGACGATGCGGCCGACGAAGAGAAAGTTGATGAGCCCGTCGCCGAGGATGTGCTCGAGCGCGGGCCGCCGGGGCGCGTGCGTGATGCGCTCGGTGTCGACGGCGATCGGGAACACGCCCGTCGTGCCGAACCCGAGCGCCTCCAGCTCGCGCCGGTTGAACTCCGAATCCCCGAGCGCCAGGTCGACCCGTCCCGCCAGGCTGCGCAGCTCGCGCCGCCCCAGCGCGGCGAGGCGGAACAGCTGCGGATCGTACGGCGCGAAGAACGAGGCCGGCGTGATGTTGTGGTACTGCAGGATGCGTCCGCCGGCCAGCCCTGCGAACGCCTCGGTCATGGGCGAGGCCAGCGCGAAGTGGAAGATCGTGACGTCCCCGCGACGGGCGGCCGCGTCCGTGAACGGCCGCACGTCGTCCCGCAGCCCTTCGTCGATGGTGAGCGCGAACAGGTCGGACGTGTGCCCGGCCGCGCGCAGCATGGCGCGTACGCGCCGGGCGCTGTCGCCCACGGCGTCGCCGCGATGCGCGGCCGGCACCCACTGGTTGACGATCATCGACTCCCGCCGTACGAGGCCCGCGGCCCTCGATCTGCACCGGGCCCGGCGCTCCCGGCACCCGCGGGCTCCTGCGGCAGGGCACGGAACAGCGCGGGGCGGAACTGGCGCAGCTCCTCGAGGCGCTCGAACTGGTCGAACTGGGCCCAGAAATCCCAAGGGACGGGCGGCGCCTCGCGCGGGGGGCGCGATCGCACGTCCTCCACGAAGCCGAGCAGCGTGGCCCCGAAGTTCCTGGCCCGCAGCCGATCGAGAGCGGCATCCTGGGAGGCGAGGACGGCCTCCTGCAGGTGCGGGTCGTCGAGAACGGCCGCCATCACGCGGGCCACCTCCAGCGGATCGCGGGTGTCGTACAGCACGCCGCCGCCGTCCATGGTCGCGGGTACGGCCGTTGCGGCATACGCGAGTACGGGGATGCGCTTGTAGAAAGCCTCGATGATCGGCACGCAGAAGCCCTCGTGCTCGCTCGCGCACAGGAAGAGATCCCCGACGTCGTAGATGGCCGTCAGCTCTTCGTTCGAGACGTGGCCCAGGAAGTGCACGTCCGGCGTGCCCAGCCGCGCGATGAGCGCCTGGAGCATCGCGAAGTACTTCTCGAAGCCGCTGTAGGAGCCCACCAGCAGGAGCCGGGCGCGCGGGTTGTATCGGGTCCGGTACACGTGGAACGCGCGGATGACGGCTTCGAACCGCTTGTTGGGGATGACCCGTCCCACGAACAGCACGTTCGTCCGCTCATCGTCGAAGCCGCCGGCGAGCAGCCGGTTCGGCGGCAGGTCGAGGTGCGAGAAGTCAGGGAGGACCGGCAGGACGCCGGTGCCGGCGAAGCCGTGCGCGGCGAGCTCCTGGCGGTTGTACTCGGAGTCGCCCAGCGCGGCATCCACCCGCGCCACGTACGCCGTGAGCTCGCGCCTCCCGCGGAAACAGAGCCTCACGAGATCCCGGTGGATGCCGAGGAAGTACTCCGGCGGGGTGATGTTGTGGTACACGAGAATCATGCGGCCAGGCAGGGCATACGCCGTCCGCGAGGCGCGCGACCCGATCGAGAAGTGATGGACGAGGATGTCGTCTGGCGCGACGGCGCCCACCATGTCGCGGTAGTCGAGCGTCAGGTGCTCGAGCCGCGGATCGGCGGTCTCGACGAAGATCTCCGAGTCGCAGCCGGCTGCCCGCAGGACGCGCTGGATGCCGAGCACTTCATGGCCGATGGCGTCACCATAGCCGAGCGTCGCGAGGACCTGGTGCACACGGGGCGCGCTCACGGGCGGCCGCCCCGGAATGGGGCCGCGACGGGCTCGGCCGCGCTGCCCCCGGGCACCACCGGTCCCGACGGCAGCCGCGCCAGAATGTCCGCGGCGGCAGGCACCAGGCGCGCGCGGCGCGCCCACCACCCCGGCAGCGGCTCCAGGCCCTCACTCCGCGGCCCGCGCCGCAGCTGCTCGAACATCTCCAGGTACTTGCGCTCGATCACCGGCCAGGCGTAGTGCCGGCGGAAATACTCGCGCCCGTTCCGGCCCAGCCGCGCGTGGAGCGGCCCGTTCGATTCGAGGGAATACAAGGCCTCGGCGAACTCCTCGTAGCTCTCGTAATAGAGTCCCGCGTTGCTGCGGATGCACTGCCCCTTCAGCACGTCGCAGCGGCCGTTGGCGAGCACGGGCCGTCCAAGCGCCCAGGCCTCGAGGGCGACCATCGAGAGGCTCTCGAAGTACGACGGCATGAGCAGCAGGTCCGCGGCCGCGAGGGCGTCGAACTTGTCCTCGTCCGGCAGGAAACCCAGATGGTTTATGCGCGGATGGTCGGGGACCGGCATCACCGCGCTGCCCACGAGGACCAGGTCGAGCCCCCGCGGGAACGTCATCGAGTAGCGCTGGAAATAGTCGAAGAGCTCCGTGCAGCCTTTGTTCTCGTCGATCCGGCCGATGTAGATTGCGAACGGCCTCGTGATCCGATGCTTCCGCCTGAAGCGCGCCGGGTCGGTCCGCTCCGGCACGTTCGACCCGACGCCCACGACCACGCCCGGTACGTGCGCATTACCCGCGACGGCGTGGATGAGGGCCTGCTCCTCGGGCGAGTTGTACATGATGGCCCGGACGCCGCGGAACACCGGACCGAACATGGCCAGCGCCACGGCGGGATCGCGCTCCGCGGTAGGCACCAGGACGGTGCGCTGGCTCACGCGCCGGGCCGCGTGCCACGCGTGATAGTAGCGGTAGCTGAACACGACGAGGAAATCGAAGGCGGCGGCGCCCGACTCGAGGTAGCGGACCAGAGCCGGACTGGCCGGGCCCTCGCTGTCGAGCCACGCCATCTCGTCCGCCAGCGAGTGAAGGCGCTCGAAGACCTGCCGGGAGCGGCGGCCGAACTCGAGCGGATCGCGCTCGTGCGCCACAGGGAAGCGCCGCACCGCCAGGCCGTTCACGGTGTCGACGCCGGGCTGCCGCTCGTTGCGCCACGTGACGTAGTCGCGAGCGCACGTCGTGACGACTTCGATCTCGGCGTGGCGGGCGAGCCGCTCCGCGATGTAGCGCGCGTGCAGTTCCGCGCCGCCGTTGATGTCGGCGCCGTAGCGCTGGACGACGACGGCGAGCTTCACGACTGCGGGAGGTCGCCGCCGGGGGAAGGCGGAGCGCCGGGCGGGTTCTCCGGTCCGCTGCCCTCGTCGGCTGCGCGCCCGCCACCATGGCTCCCGCGATCGTCTGTCGTGTCGGCACCCTCGGTCCCGCGCTCTCCAATCTCGCCGGGGGCGCCCGGACGGCGGCGGCCGCGCCGCCGTCTCCGCCGCGTCCGCCGCTCGGTGGCGTCGCCCTCCGGGCCGGCCGCAGGCCCCCCGCCGACCGGTGGCTGCAGCGGAGCCACGGCGCCTGGGCGGTACTGCACGACACCCTCGAGCGCCCGGGCGCGCCGCTCGTCGAAGTCCAGCCGGCTCGACATGGATTCGACTCGCATCTTGAGATTCTTCACCTCGATCCCGAGGCGCGTGGTCTCGAGCACCAGATTGTGAAGGAGCTCGTAGTAGAGCGCCTCGGCCTGGTTGTACGAGTCGTTCAGCTTCGACTGGATGTGCAGCGCCTCGATGACCGGATTCGGGTTGAAGAACAGCTTCAACACGGGGTTGAGCAGGCGTCGGAGGAACCGCAGGAAGGGACGGCTGGACGCGTAAATCGTCGTGTCTTCGAACGCGAAGTTGCGGGCCGTCGTTGCCGATTCCCGCTTGCGCCGGTACTGCTCGAGCAGGTCCGACCGGACGCCCCGGGGGTCCAGGAACTTCTCCAGCTTGACTCCCGCCAGTTCCCGGATCTCCTCCTCCGTGTAATCGACCCCGCGCTTCTCGCGGATGCGGGCGCGGATCTGGCGCATGATCTGCTCGACGTCGACCGCGTCGCTCCTCACACTGAAATCGGACATGACCCTCAGCTTTCAGGCTGGCCCGCTCCCGGCGCCCCGGCTCGCGGCTCCCAGCGAGCTGCCAGCGCTGCGAGCCGCAGACCTGCCAGGGCACTCGCGGTTACGGCATCTGTTTCGTCACGTGCCGGCGTCGTCCTGCGAACTCCGGCGCTTCCCTGATGCAGGTCCCCAGAATGCCCAGCGACCGCACGAGCGCCCTGGCCCCGGTCCTCTCGATCTGCGCGGCTGTGCCGCCCACGTCGGGGTAGCCCTCGCCGGCCGCGTCGGGCGCCAGCGTCTCCCAGTTCCTGAACAGGCGGCCCCAGGGGCTGTCGAGCACGTCGTGCATGCGCCGCTTCGCGTTCAGCGGGTACCAGAAACTGTCGTGGTACACGACGCTGGCGATGTACGCCCAGGGCGCCAGCACCGTCTTCAGCGACCACTCGACAGGCTTCTTCATCGGGCCCCAGTAAATCTGGTGCTGCATCCGGGAGGCGAACGTCATCTTCTTGAAGGGCCCGGCGAAATGCCAGTTCTCGTTCGCCGCAGCCGTGTCGCCCGCGATCTCGATCTCCCGCGGGTCGCCGCAGCCAAGGCCCATCTCGTGCGCCATGCGGATGTACTTGATCGACAGGGGATCCATTCCCATCAGCCTGGCCGCGACTGCGTCGATTGCCACCTGGTCCGCGCTCGCCAGGATGACGTTCTTGACGTGCGGCACCATGCACCGCGGCCCCGGGCCGTCACCCGCGAACGTGCCGTCCATCACCGCGAACACGCCACGGTGGATCCGCTTCTGGATCATCAGGAGGTCGACCAGGGTTTCGTGGATGACGGGGTGCGTCCAGTGCCGGTGCTCGTTCAGCAATCCGCCGAAGGCGTTCTTCATCGCCCCCGTCGTCGTGGTGAACACGTGCGTCTTCACCGTCGGCAGGTGGATGATGTTCTCGCCGATGAACCGCTTCGGGATCATGAAGCCGTTCGGGTAGACCTCGTTGAGGCAGGTGAACTGCTTCGTCAGGTCGCCGACCGCGTCGCGAATGTTGATCCACTCCTCGGTCTCGTAGATGTGGATGTTGCGGAGGTTGTGGGCCGAGACGACGTTGATCTGCTTGTTCTCGCGCTCGCCGAGGTGGGCATCGATGACGACCGTCCGGTTGTGGCACGCGTGCATCAGCGAAGGGTCGTACCCGTCCCTCTTCATCGCGCGGATGACGCCGTCGAGCTGCCAGGGCGTGGTGGAGCTGCCCGGAAAGAAGAAATGCCAGGAGATGTTGACCTTGAGGGCCGTGTCAGCGTCCTTGGCAATGACATCCTGGTAGCCGGCCAGGTTCATCAGGGTGTGGTAATCCTGAAGCACCGTAGCGGGCGTCGTCTTGAGAAGGGCAACCTTCGACATTTTGGGGGACGTGGGTCTTCGCGAGGGTCCAGCGGTCATGCTATCACGCCGTTCCCGCCGCGACCGGCCGCA
>DASPFV010000179.1:0-38936 GCA_035620975.1 Vicinamibacterales bacterium | reverse complement strand
GACCCGCAATCGGCAGGCGACGCGCCGCCGGCGGGGGAAGGCGGGCTCGAGACGCTGCCGCTGCCCGACGACATCAGGAACGAGAAGGATCTCGAAGCCTACGAGCGGCTGTTCGCGAACACCGCGTACTGGAGAAAGATCGGGGAGGAATATCAGAATCCGCTGATCGTGACCGGGACGGTGCTCTTCACGCCGCACTCGCGCGCCGGCTGGGTGTCGCGCGACGTGGAGCAGTTCGATTCCTTCGGGCGGCGGCGAATCGTGCCGACGCGCACGTATCTGGATCGAAAGGGCTTCGTGCTGGCGCCCAAGTTCGTGTTCATCGACGGCCGAACGGGCGCCACGATCTATCGCGAACAGTATCGCGAGGAGATCCTCTACAACTCGCAGCAGAACACGCCGGCGCTGTCCTCCTACTTCGAGCTCATGGATCGGATGCTCCCGAGCTTCCTGAACACCCTGAGCAGCCAGAAGATTCGCGGCACCCGCATCCTCCTCAAGTAACCTGCTCGAGCGGCCCTCGGAGCCGGACCCCTAACCCTTCCCGCCACGCGCCTTTACCGGCCGACGCTTCCGTGTTACCCTAGGTACTTTGCAGTCGGCCGGAAGTGCGCACCAGAGCGGCCGTCGGAGGCTCACGTGTTCGCAATCATTCAGAGCGGCGGACGTCAGGTGAAGGTCGCTCCAGGCGACCTCATCACGGTCGACCGCTTCGAGGCCAACCCGGGCGACGAGGTCACCATCGATCAGGTGCTGGTCCTCGAAAAGGACGGGGGCGAGATCCTGGCCGGGGCGCCGTTCGTGGCCAACGTGAAGGTCGTCGGCGTGGTGGACGGGGAGTCGCGCGGTCCGAAGATCCGGGTGTTCAAGAAGAAGCGCCGGAAGGGCATGCGGCGGACCCGCGGTCACCGCAGCACCTACGTGCGCGTTCGAATCAAGGACATTCTCGTTTGAGACGCGCGTCGAATCCGGTCTGAGCCCGATTCGACCCGCGGCAGCAGGACCATGGCACACAAGAAGGGGCAGGGCAGCTCTCGAAACGGGCGCGACAGCAACTCGCAGCGCCTCGGCGTCAAGCGGTTCGACGGCAACGTCGTGACCGGCGGGTCCATCCTCGTGCGCCAGCGTGGCCGACGCTTCAAGCCAGGCCTCAACGTCGGCCTCGGGAAGGACGATACCCTGTTTGCCAAGGTCGGCGGCCGGGTGAAGTTCTCGGACCACGGGGCGCGCGGCCGCGTCATCTCGGTACTGCCGATCGAGTAATCCGCAGCTGCCAGCGGTCAGCTGTCAGCGTATGTTTGTCGATGAAGTAGACATCCACGTCGCGGCCGGCCACGGCGGGCGGGGGTGCATGAGCTTCCGGCGCGAGAAGTTCGTGCCGCGCGGCGGCCCCAACGGCGGAGACGGTGGACGCGGCGGGTCGGTCTTCATCGTCTCCAGCGCCAACCTCAACACGCTGCTCCATTACCGCTTCCAGAAGACGTTCACCGCCGGCCGCGGCGGCCACGGCGAGGGCTCCAACCGCACGGGCCGCAACGGCGAGGATGTCGTCCTCGACGTGCCGGTGGGCACGGTCGTCTACGAGCGCGCGGACGACGCCCTCGTGCAGATTGCGGACCTGACCACGGACGGGGAGCGCGTGCTGGTGGCGCAGGGGGGCCTCGGCGGGCGCGGGAACGCGCAGTTCGCGACGTCGACCAACCGCGCTCCGCGGCGCGTCGAACCGGGTCTGCCGGGCGAGGCAAAGGACCTGCGCCTGCATCTGAAGCTGCTGGCGGACGTCGGTCTGGTCGGATTCCCCAACGCCGGCAAGTCGACGCTGATCTCGCGCATCTCGGCAGCCAGGCCGAAGATCGCCGCCTACCCCTTCACCACGCTGACGCCGAACCTCGGCGTCGTCAGCCTGTCGGACGATCGCACGTTCGTCGTCGCGGACGTCCCGGGGCTCATCGAGGGCGCGCACGAAGGCCACGGGCTCGGGCACCGCTTCCTGAGCCACCTGGAGCGGACCAAAGTGCTCGTCCACCTCGTCGATGTGTCCTCGGCCAGCGGCCGCGATCCAGTCGACGACTTCGAGGTCATCACGCGGGAGCTCGCGCTGTTCCCGGGGCGCGACGCCTCGGGAGAACGGCTCGTCGACAAGCCCGTCATCGTCGCAGCCAACAAGATCGATGCGATTGACGAGCCGGCGCGTCTGTCCAGGCTCGAGGCGCACGTGACCGCGAAGAGGCTGCCGTTTCACGCGCTGTCGGCAGCCACCGGCGAAGGCGTGGACGCGCTGCTCGAGGCGGTCTGGAGCGCGGTCTCGGCCGCACGGACGCGCGCGGTACACGCGCGCGCGGCCGAGTGAGTACGCGTGTGCGGATCGGGATCCTCGGCGGCACGCTGGATCCCGTTCACTTCGGCCACCTGGAAGCCGCGGCAGCCGCACGCCGCGTGCTGAGCCTCGACGAGGTCAGGCTCATCCCCTCGCGGCTGCCGCCTCACCGGCAGACGCAGCCCGCAGCCTCGGGCTATCATCGTTTCGCAATGGCGGCGCTGGCCGTGAATGGACTGGACTGGATGGCGGTCAGCGACATGGAGCTGCAGGCGCCGGGGCCGTCGTACACGTCCGACACGCTCTCGCGCCTGAAGGCGGAAGGACTGGACCCGTCGCAGTTGTTCTTCATCACGGGCGCTGACGCGTTCGCAGAAATTGCCACCTGGCACGAGTATCCCGCCGTCCTCGAGATGGCGCATTTCGTGGTGGTCTCGAGACCTGGATATCCCGCCGCCGATCTCGTCGCGACGCTGCCCGCGCTGGCCGGACGCATGCGGCGGGGAGGGCCGCGGGTCGACGCCGATTCAGAGCCGTGCATCCATCTGGTCAGCGAGCGGACCCCTGACATCTCGTCGAGCGGCATTCGACGGCGACTCGCGGAAGGCGTCTCGATCGAGGGTCTCGTCCCGGTGGCCGTCGCGGCCCACATCCGCCGTCACGGGCTGTACGCCCGGCCATCGACGCCCGCATTCCATTCAGCGGCAGATCACTTGCATGACGAGAACTGACCGGCGCAGGGGCAGTCCGGCGGCCCGCAAGCGG
Source organism: Vicinamibacterales bacterium (assembly GCA_035620975.1). Classification (GTDB taxonomy): domain Bacteria; phylum Acidobacteriota; class Vicinamibacteria; order Vicinamibacterales; family 2-12-FULL-66-21; genus DASPFV01. The sequence goes on along the minus strand of DASPFV010000179.1, from coordinate 35,854 downwards.
CTCACCCCGGACGTCGCAAGGGCGGTGAGCGCGGCGCTCGACAAGAAGGCCACCGACGTCGTCGTGCTCGATCTGCGGAGAACCCCCGCGTTCACCGATTTCTTCGTGGTCTGCTCGGGCGGCAACCCGCGTCAGGTGAAGGCGATCGCGGATGCGGTCGAAGCCGCGCTGCGGCACGCGCGCGTCCGCCCCGCGCACATCGAAGGCTACGAGCGCGGGGAGTGGATCCTGATGGACTTCTTCACGTTCATCGTGCACGTCCTCGTGCCGCAGACACGCGAGTTCTACTCCCTCGAGCGCCTGTGGGGCGATGCTGAGCGGATCGAGATCAGCGAGGAGCCAGCCGGAACGGGACCCTGACGGCTTGCCCGCCGCTCCGGAGCAGACCGGCACCGTGCTGCGCCAGGCAGTGGCGGTGTTCGGCCGTGGCATCGACGCGCTCGTCGCCGTGCTGCTCGCACCGGGCTGCGCGGCCTGTGGCGCACCGCTGGAGGCACCGGCGGCGAGCCCGGTCTGCGGACCGTGCTGGGCCGCGATCGTGCCTTTCGCGGGTCCGCTTTGCGCCCGATGCGGCGTGCCGCTCCCGTCGTGGCGAGTCATCAGCGTGGCCGAATCGGTCTGCGCGCGGTGCCGCCGCGCCCCGTCCGTTGCGGCGGCGGCGGCCATTGGCGCGTACGAAGGAGCGCTGCGCGCGATCGTCCATGCGCTCAAATACGGCGGCCGCCGATCGCTGGCCCCGCGGCTCGGAGCGTTGATGCGGGCGAGCGGTGAGGCGGTCCTCCTGGGCGCCGATGCGGCCGTCCCCGTGCCTCTCCACCGCCGCCGCCACCGGGAGCGCGGCTTCAATCAGGCGGCGGATCTCGCGGCCTGCCTCGGAGTCCCCGTGCTGCACGCGTTGCGGCGCGTGCGCGCCACCCCCAGCCAGCTGGGGTTCCGAGCAGCAGGCCGGCGCGCGAACGTGCGCGGCGCGTTTGCCCTCGCCCGACGGGCGGAGGTCGCCGGCCTGCGTCTCGTCGTCGTGGACGACGTGTGCACGACCGGCGCGACGCTGGAGGCGTGCGTCGCGGTGCTCCGCGACGCGGGGGCATCGGAAATCCGCGTGATTACCGCGGCGCGAGCCGTGCGGCAACGGCTCGAATGACGTCGGCGGAGATCTCGGGCCGATCGCGTTCGCCGTCCAGCAGCACCCATCCGCCCGCCGACGCCTGGCGCCGATAACTGTCGCGGACTCGTGCCAGGAGCGGCAGATCGCGTTCGAACAGATCGCGTCCCGCCGCCTTCCGGCGCACCGCGGTCTCGGGGGCGATGTCGAGCAGGATCGTCACGTCGGGCTGCGGGAGCAGCCGCTGCACGTCGGTCAGCCAGTCCGGATCGAGGCCGTGTGCTTCGCCGTAGGCGACGCTCGACGCGATGTAGCGGTCGCACAGCACCACGCGCCCCTCGGCCAGCCAGTCCTGAAGCCGCGGCCGGCGCTCGTAGCGGTTCGCCACGTACAGAAGTTGCATGACGTCGGGCGCGAAATGCCGCTCGCCGTGCAGCCCCCTGGCGATCTCGGAGCCGATGGGACTGAGGTAGTCCGGGAACGAGACGAGCGCGCACGTCCGGCCGAGCGACTGGAGGTGCTCGCGCAGCAGCTCCGTCTGCGTCTGCTTGCCGCTCTGATCGAGCCCCTCGAACGCCACCAGGAATCCGGCCATCACCCCTCGAGGGCCACCAGATCGTCGATCGTCTGGCGGCGGCGGACGACGGTGTACCCGCCGTCCTGCACCAGCACTTCGGCAGGCATGGGCCGCCGGTTGTAGTTCGACGCCATCACGGCGCCGTACGCGCCGGCATCGAGCACGGCGAGGACGTCGCCTACCTCCGGCAGCGGCAGGCGGCGATCGCGCCCCAGCGTGTCGCTGGTCTCGCAGAGCGGTCCGACGATGTCGCAGGTGGCTTCCGGGCCCGGACGGTCCCGCACCGGCTGGATGCGGTGGTAGGCGTCGTACAGCATGGGCCTGAGGAGCTCCGTCATTCCCGCATCGAGGACCACGAAGGTGCGGCCGTCCGACTGCGGCTTCACATCGACCACGCTGGCCAGCAGCGCGCCTGCGGGGCCGACGATGTGCCGCCCGGGCTCGAGCACGAGCGGCAGGCCCGATTCGCGGACGATCGGCAGCAGCGCCTCGGCATACGCGCGCGCGTCGGGCACGTCCGAGCCGTCGTACGAGATGCCGAGCCCGCCGCCCACGTCCAGGTGCTCGATGGCCAGGCCATCGTCGCGGAGCTCGCGGGCCAGCGCAACCAGGGCACGGGCGGCGCGGCGCAGCGGCTCGAGGTCGGTGATCTGCGAGCCGACGTGGCTGTGGAGCCCCACGATCGCGAGGCCGGATCGACCGGCCATCTGGCGGCAGACGTCGCGGGCCTCGGACACCGGCACGCCGAACTTGCTGCTCCTCAGGCCCGTCGAGATGTGCGGGTGGCTGCGGGCGTCGATGTCGGGGTTGACGCGGATGGCCACCCGGGCGCGGGTCTGGCGCGCCCGCGCGAGCGCGTCGAGGCGTTCGAGCTCGCCCACCGACTCGGCATTGATGCTGCGGACGCCGAGCTCGATCGCCTGCGCGAGCTCGTCGGGGGTCTTGCCCACGCCGGTGAAGACAATCTGCGGGGGAATGAACCCGGCGCGGAGCGCGACGTCGATCTCGCCTCCCGAGTTCGCGTCCGCGCCGCTGCCGAGCGAGCGCAGCAGCCGCGCGATCGCCAGCGTCGAGTTGGCCTTGAGCGCGTAATGCATCGTGTGCGGGTGCGAGGAGAACGCCGCGTCCAGCGCACGATACCGTTCGACGATGGTGGCCGCGCTGTAGACGTAAAGCGGCGTCCCCTCGGCCGCGGCCAGTTCGGACAACGGCACGCCATCACAGGCGAGCGTGCCATCGTGGTGGTGGAAGCCTCGCACGTCAGCAGCATTCTATCGTGGTCGCACGGCGGCACGCCGGTCCACCGGCACGCTGGCACGCCAGGCAGAGCATCTCTCCGCACCTGGCACGTCGCGCCGCGGCACTTCTCGCACCCAGGGCACCTCGAGTCTGATATTATTTCCTGCTGTCCCCCATCTGGCTGGACCCTGATGACGCATGTCCGTTGATTCCCCGGCCGTGCAACCGGCGACGCCCGACAGCCTCATCGAGCGGTGTCTCCAGGGTGACCAGGCAGCGTGGGACGCGATCGTCCGGCAGAACTGGCGGAAGGTGTTCAACGTCGCGTACAAGTTCGTCGGCAAGCACGAGGAAGCCGAAGACCTGACCCAGGACATCTTCCTGAAGATCTTCAAGGCGCTGAACACGTTCGACCGGCGGGCGAACTTCCAGACCTGGATCATCAGCATCAGCCGGAATCTCTGCATCGATCACTACCGCAGCGTCCGCAAGGAGCGGCAGATGATCGCGAGCGAAGTCGACACGGGCGATCTGCAGCCGGCGTCCCCCGATCGCGGGCCCTATCAGGCGGCCGAGCACCAGGACCTGCGGGGGCTGCTGCGGCAGGCGCTGCAGACGCTGCCCCTGTCGCTGCGTACCGCCGTCGTGCTGCGGGACCTGCAGGAGCTGTCGTATCAGGAAATTGCGGATCGGCTGGGTCTGCCCGAGGGCACCGTCAAGTCGCGCATCAACCGTGGGCGTATCGAGCTGGCGCACCAGCTCAAGCGCCTCCAGGACAAACAGCCGGCGCTTCGCCGTCGCCGCGGGGCGCCCCGCGGCCGGAGCCGGCGCCCGGGGAGTGTCTGAATGAACCTCAGTACCGAACACGCGAACGGCGTGGCCGTGATCCGCGTCGGCGAGTCCCGCCTGATGTATCCCCTGCTCTCGGAGTTCTCGTCGGCAGTGACCCAGCTCATTGCCGCCGGCGAGCGGAAGGTGGTCGTGAACCTCTCCTCGGTGGGGTACGTCGACTCGGCCACCATCGGGTGCCTGATGGATCTGTATCGGCAAGCCTCGGCCGCGGGGGGAGCGCTCAAGCTCGCGGGCGTGCAGAAGCGGGTCGAGACGATGCTCACCATGACCGGTGCGCAGAACTTCATCGAGGTGCACCCCGACGAGCCGAGCGCAGTCAGGAGCTTCGGAGCCTAGCGGCAATGCGCAGCATCAAGCTCACGACCGGCGCCGATCTGCCCGTCGACGGCGACCTGCTGACCGTCCTCGAGACGCTCTACCGCGACCTGACAGCCCGGCGGGAGCTCGAGCGGACATTCGAGGACACCGTCCGCGAGATCCAGCAGATCATCGATCAGCTGACCGAAGACGAGCGGCGCCAGTACCTCGCCGAGAGCCTTTTCCTCAATTTCGTCTCCTACGAGAACGAGCGCCTCGGCGCGTACATGAAGCGGTTGCGCAGGAAGGCCTGACCGCTGCCACCGGTCCGCCCGTGTCCCTGAACTATCTCGCCACGCGGTTCACGTGCAGCTGGCCCTGGAGCACCCTGGTGCTCCTCTGCGATGGCCGGATCGTCTGCGGCTGCGCCGATCCCTACGGGCGCAGGATCCTGGGGGACGTGAGAACGGCGGGCGTCTCGGAAGTCTGGACGGGCGAGCGCGCCGACGCCCTCCGCCGCGATCTCAACGGCGGCGGATCCAGGTTCTGTGGCGACTGTCCGCTCAAGCTGCCGCTGCGGAAGGAGCAGGCGCCGCCGGTGCGGAGCCTCGACGCGGGCCGGTTGCCCTCCCGCCTCTACATCGAATGCACCGCGGCCTGCAACATATCCTGCGCCCAGGCCTGCTGCGCCCCGGAAACGGGCATCACGCGCACCCGGCAGGCGGGCATGCTCGATTTCGAGATCTTCCGCCGCGTGGTGGACGAGGCAGGGCCTTCCCTCGTCCGCATCGACTTCTTCAACTACGGCGAGGCGTTCCTTCACAAGCGCGCCGTCGAGATGTGCGAGTACATCAAGGGCCGTCACCCGCACATCTATCTCTACACCAGCACCAACGGCCTCGCGTTCCGTGACGCTGACATCGCACGGCTCGTGGGCTCCGGCATCGACGAGGTCACGTTCTCGATCGACGGCGCCTCGCCCGAGACCTACGTGCAGTATCGGCAGCGTGGCGATTTCCACAAGGCGCTCCGGAACCTGCGTGCCGCCGTCGAAGCCAAGCACCGGGCCGGCCGCGACGTGCCCCATATCAACTGGCGGTACATCCTCTTCAAGCACAACGACAGCGACGAGGAGATGGACCGCGCGCGTGCGGTGGCCGCGGAGATCGGCGTGGACCGGCTCGCCTGGGAGCTCACCGATCACCCTGAGGACCTCTACTCGCGGCGGTTCGCGCCGGGGCAGCCCGCCCATTCGGCGATCAGGCACGAGATCTGGGACGACAACGGCCTGGGGAATGCGATCCCCGGGGCGACCCCGCGGGCGACTATCGAGGTGCGCGGGCCCCTCGGGGGGCTTCCGGTCATTGCCCGGGCGGGCCGCCCGCTCGAGCTCCACGCGACCATCACGAACCGCTGCGCGCGCCCCTTTCCGGCGCAGGCCAGCTACGGCCGCCGGCTCGTCCGCCTCGGGGCGCAGTTGTGCGATCGGGAGCAGAATCTCATCGAGCGGGACTTCGAGCGTGCGTGGCTCCCGAGCGCCGTGCAGCCGGGAGCCTCAGTCATGGTGCCGATGCGCATCACCGCCCCGTCCACGCCTGGACGCTTCGCCCTGAAGTTCGATCTGGTGTACGAGGGAATCGACTGGTTCGAAGCCTGCGGCTCGCCCACCACGACCAAGCCGCTCTGGGTGTTGGGAGTCTGAGAGCTCGCCGACCGCTGCCGAAGTCCTGCCTTTCGTACTGCCGGTGACGCACTGATGGCGGCGAGGCGACCGCCCCGCAAGGCGCGAGGAGGAAGAAGCTGTGAGCGGACGACGTCCGGTCAGTTGGCCAGGCGCGCTGCCGCGCCGGCCGGAGCCGCTGCAGGCAGCGGAAAGACGGCGTCGCCGGCTTCGACCAGCTTCCAGGCATCCGTCTCCTCGAGGATCTTCGCGGCGAACGCGGTGTGCAGCGCGTGTCCGCCGCGATGCGCCACGAGATGGCCGATGACCGGATGGCCCACGAGTGTCAGGTCTCCGATGACGTCCAGGATCTTGTGCCGGACGAACTCGTCTTCGAACCGCAGGGCGTTGTTCAGGACGCCCGTCTCGCCGAGCACGATGGCGTTGTCGAGCGAACCGCCGAGCGCCAGCCCCCGCTGGCGCAGCATCTCGACCTCCTTCAGGAACCCGAAGGTCCTCGCCGGCGCGATCTGCTCGACGAAGTCGTCTTCCGTGATCCGCAGCGTGCGGGACTGATGCCGCAGCAGCGGATGATCGAAGCTGATGCTGTAGGTGACCTTGAAATGCTCCGACGGGTAGAGCGCGATCCGCTTGTCGCCCTGCGTCAGCGAAATGGGCCGCAGGACCTTGAGGTAGCGGCGCGGGGCCTGGAGCCGCCGCACGCCAGCCTCGTTGAGGATCAGGTAGACGAACGGTGCCGCGCTGCCGTCCATGATCGGCACTTCCGGATGGTTCAGCTCGACGACGACGTTGTCGATGCCCAGCGCCGTCAGGGCCGCCAGGAGGTGCTCGACCGTCTCGACCGAGACCGCCTCGCGCGTGAGCCCGGTCTGGTACTGGATGCCGCCCAGGTGCGTCACCGTGGCCGGAATCTCCAGTCCGCACAGATCCGAGCGCTGGAAGCGGATACCGTAATCGGCCGGAGCCGGCTTCAGCGAGAGCGTCACTTTGTTGCCGGAATGAAGACCGATTCCGGTGCATGAAACAGGTCGGCGGAGGGTACGCTGCGCGATCATGACCTCATGTCGTCTCGGGTGAGCTCAACGTAGCTCAGCAAAGGTTCTGCCACCGCAAGTCGAGTCCGATCTCATGATGTAAACCTTTTAACAACAACAACTTGCATCAGTTTCTGCCGCTGGGGGCCTTTCCCAGATCGACCAAGGTTGTGGCTCTACGGCCACAGCGGTAAGTCCCCTCTCTGTGGCTGGCTTACCACAGCCCGTCGGCACCCGTTCCCGCTTCAGGACGCCGCCTGCGCCCGGGCGCGGAACAGGTCCGCCAGGAAGCGACCCGTAAAGGATTCTCGGCTCCTGGCGACCTCCTCAGGAGTCCCCTGCGCGACGATGCGCCCGCCCCCTTCGCCCCCCTCGGGCCCCAGATCGATGACGTAGTCGGCCGACTTGATGACGTCGAGGTTGTGCTCGATGATCACCACCGTGTTGCCCTGACCGACGAGCTTGTCGAGCACGTCGAGCAGCCGGTGCGTATCCTCGAAGTGCAGGCCCGTCGTCGGCTCGTCGAGGATGTAGAGGGTCCGGCCCGTCCCGCGGCGGGACAGCTCCTTCGACAGCTTGACGCGCTGGGCTTCGCCGCCGCTGAGCGTGGTGGCCGACTGACCGAGCTCGATGTAGCCCAGGCCGACGTCCTGGAGCGTGCGCAGCTTGTTGGCGATCGGCGGAAAGTTCTCGAGCAGCGGCAGCGCCTGATCGACGGTGAGGTCGAGGACGTCCGCAATCGACTTGCCGCGATACCTGATCTCGAGCGTCTCACGGTTGTAGCGGCGCCCCTTGCACTGTTCGCAGGTCACGTAGACGTTCGGCAGGAAGTGCATCTCGATGGCGATGACGCCGTCGCCCTGGCAGACCTCGCACCGGCCGCCTTTGACGTTGAACGAGAAACGCCCCGGCCTGAACCCGCGCGCCCGCGCCTCGGGCAGCATCGCGAACAGCTCGCGGATGAACGTGAAGAGGCCGGTGTAGGTCGCCGGATTCGATCGGGGAGTCCGGCCAATGGGCGACTGGTCGATCTGGATGACCTTGTCGATCAGCTCGATCCCCTCGATGGCGGTGTGGGGCCCCGGCTCGTCCGCCGCCCGATAAAGCTCGCGGGCCAGCGCGCGATAGAGGATCTCGTTCACGAGGGTCGACTTGCCCGACCCGCTGACGCCGGTGACCGTCGTGAGGACGCCCAGCGGGATCGCCACGTCGAGGTTCTTCAGGTTGTTGGCTCGTGCCCCGCGCATGACGATCTGTCCGCGGGTCAGCGGCCGTCGCTCAGCCGGTGTCTGAATGGCGCGCTCGCCGCGCAGGTACGCCCCCGTGAGCGAGCCGTGGCCGTTCTGCAGGAGCACGGACGGCGCCCCCTGGAAGATGACGTGGCCGCCGTGCTCGCCCGCGCCGGGACCGAGATCGATCACGTAATCCGCCGTCCGGATCGTCTCCTCGTCGTGCTCCACCACGATCACCGTGTTGCCGAGATCGCGCAGACGCGCGAGCGTCGAGAGGAGCGCCCGGTTGTCGCGCTGATGGAGGCCGATCGACGGCTCGTCGAGCACGTACAGCACGCCGGTGAGGTTCGACCCGATCTGGGTGGCGAGCCGGATCCGCTGCCCCTCGCCGCCCGAGAGCGTGGCGGCGCTGCGCCCGAGCGTCAGGTACCCCACCCCCACGTCGTCGAGGAAGTGCAGGCGGTCGCGGATCTCCCGGAGAATGCGGCTCGCGATGAGGCTCTCCCGCTCACTCAGGTCCAGGCCGTCGACCACGTGAACGGCTTCGGCAATCGGGAGGCGGACGTAGTCCGAGATCGTTCGGCCTTTCACGCGGACCGCCCGGCTCTGGGGCCTGAGCCGCTCGCCCTGGCAACCCGGACATGGCCTGAGCGAGCGGTACAGTTCGAGGCTTTCCTGCTCGAGCCAGGTGCCTTCCTCGTACCGGCGGCGCAGGTTCGGCAGCAGCCCTTCGAAACCCATGCCGAACGCGTCAGCCTCGTTCCGGAGTCGCTTGCGCCGGACGCTCTCGCCGTCCGTGCGCCTGGCCGTCTGCGCCCCATGGAAGAGCACGTCCCGGATCCTGCGTGGCAGGCGGCGGAACGGGACGGTGAGGTCGATTCCAAACGTCCGGCTCAGTGTGGCGAGCGCCTCGCGCACGAGCTTGCGGTCGCCCTTGGCCCAGGGCGCAATGGCGCCGTTCTGAAGCGAGAGCGACTCGTCGGGCACGACGCGCGCGGGATCGAAGTCGTACACCGCGCCGAGCCCCTGGCAGTCGGAGCACGCCCCGTGCGGTGAATTGAACGAGAACGCCCGCGGCGTCATCTCCGGCATGCTGACGCCGCAGTACGTGCACGCCAGCCGGCGCGAGAAGAGCCGGTCGCCGCCCTCGAGCGTGTTGATGAGAACGATGTCGTCGGCGAGACCGAGTGCGGTCTCGATGGACTCCGACAGCCGGCGCTCGACGCCGGGCCTGAGTACCAGCCGATCGACCACGACCTCGATCGAGTGGTTGCGCCGTCGATCGAGCTTGATGTCCTCTTCGAGCGACCGCAGCTGGCCGTCGACGCGGACCCTGGTGAAGCCGCGGGCCCGAAGCGCCGCCAGCTCCTTCTTGAACTCTCCCTTGCGGCCGCGCACGATCGGCGCGAGCACGTTCACGCGTTCGTCGCCCGGCGACAGCATCACCATGTCGAGGATGCGCTCGAGCGACTGCGACGCGATCTCGCGGCCGCACAGGTGACAGTGCGGAACGCCGATATTGGCGAAGAGCAGCCGGAGGTAGTCGTAGATCTCGGTGACCGTTCCGACCGTCGAGCGGGGGTTCGAGCCCGTCGTCTTCTGCTCGATGGCGATGGCCGGCGACAGCCCGTCAATCAGGTCGACATCGGGCTTCTCCATCTGCTCGAGGAACTGCCGTGCGTACGAGGACAGCGACTCGACGTAGCGACGCTGCCCCTCGGCGTAGATGGTGTCGAAAGCCAGCGACGACTTGCCGGACCCGGACAGCCCGGTCACCACGACGAGCCGGTCGCGGGGGATGTCGACGTCGATGTTCTTGAGGTTGTGGACGCGCGCGCCGCGCACCGCAATCCAGTCGTGGGGCATGGACCAGCTTCAGCCCGGGCCGCTCGCGCTATCGCTCGCAGCCAGCCGTTGTTCGCTCTTTCGCAGGGTCGGCAAACGACGATTGTACCACGCGGACGGCACGCCCCCGCCGCCGGGCAGGGGTGGGCGGACCGACGGCCTCAGGTCCTCAGCCGGCTCCGGTGGAGGCCGTAAAGGAAGTAGAGAATCAGCCCGATTGCCAGCCAGACGCCGAAGCGAATCCAGGTGGTGAGCGGCAGCTCGAGCATCAGATAGCCGCAGCAGACGATGGCGAGGAGCGGCACGGCGGGGACGAACGGCGTTCGGAACGGGCGCGGACGATCCGGGTCGGTGCGGCGGAGGACGAGGATTCCGGCGGCGACCAGCACGAAGGCGAACAGCGTCCCGATATTGGTGAGCTCGACGACCTCGTTGATGTTCGCCACGCCGGCGAAGAGCGCCACGACAACGCCGGTCAGAACAGTCGTGACGTACGGCGTCCGGAACCGCGGATGCACGCGGGCCGCCCAGGCCGGCAGCAGACCGTCACGCGCCATCGCGAAGAAGATGCGAGGCTGTCCCAGCTGGAACACGATGAGCACGGAGGTGGTCGCGAACACCGCGCCGAGCGAGATGATAGCCGCCGTCCAGTTCATCCCGAGCATCGAGAAGGCCGTGGCGAGCGGCTCGGCCGTGCCGAGCTCGCGCCATGGAACGAGCCCGGTCAGCACGATCGCCACCAGGATATAGATCACCGTGCAGACGACGAGGCTGGCGATCATGCCGATCGGCATGTCGCGCTGGGGATTCTTCGTCTCCTCGGCGGCAGTCGACACCGCGTCGAAGCCGATGTAGGCGAAAAAGATGATCGCCGCTGCGCTCGAGATCCCGGCGAACCCGTTCGGCGCGAAGGGCGTCCAGTGCTCGGGCCTCACGTAGAAGGCCCCGACGGCGAGGAAGAAGCCGATGATCACGAGCTTGAGCACCACCATCGCCGTGTTGAACCAGGCGCTCTCGCTGATCCCGATGACGAGGACCCACGTGACGAGCATCACGACGACGAACGCCGGGAGGTTGAACACGAAGGGGATGCCGGCAAGCTGCGGGGCCGTCGCCAGCGCGCTGGCGGCGCGCTGCACGGTGGCGCCGACCGTGGCCGGGTCCGTGCCGCTCGCCGCCGCCGCCGCGAGCTGCGCGGCGGCCTGCGCGGCGGAGCGGTAGTCGATCCCGAGCCACAACGGGATCTCGATCCCGAAGCCGCGCAGCAGCTCCTGGAAGTAGCCCGACCACGAGATCGCGACGGCCACGTTGCCGACCGCGTACTCGATGATCAGATCCCACCCGATGATCCAGGCCACCAGCTCGCCCAGCGTCGCGTAGGCGTACGTGTAGGCCGAGCCCGAGACCGGGACCATCGCCGCGAACTCCGCATAGCACAGCGCCGCGAAGCCGCAGGCAATGGCCACCAGGGTGAAGGAGATGACCAGCGCCGGCCCCGCACCGAGGTGGGCGGCGCCGCCGGCCGCCGCCGTACCGACCGTCGAGAAAATCCCGGCGCCGATGATGGCGCCGATACCGAGCGAGGTGAGCTGGATGGGACCGAGCGTGCGCTTCAGCCGCGCGGGCCCGTGCTCGGCCTGCTCGAGCAGTCGGTCGAGCGGCTTGACCCTGAACAGTGACATGCAGGTCCTCGGCGGCGAGTGTATCCGAAAACCACGCACCGCACGGGCTGCCGCCCTGTTGGCACGCGCAGAGTTGCCGCGCCGCCTGCCGTCACGCGGCCGCGGCCAGCGGCCGCAGGTCGCACTCGAGGCGATACACCGTGTCGTTCGACGCGAGCGCGAGGCCGCCGCGGGGATCGAAGGCGAGGCCGAGGAGCGAACCTCCCACGAGCACGCGCTCGCGCTCGGCCGGACGCGCGGGATCGATGCGATAGACGGCCGAGTCCCCGGCGACGGCATCGACCACGTAGAGCTTTCCGTCCGCGTCGAACGCGAGGCCCTGCGGGCGGCCGAAGCCCTCGCAGCAGGTTTCGACGCGGCCGGACGGCGGCACGCGGTACACCACGTCGCGGGGCGAGAGCGACGGCGCCGAGACGTAGAGGCAGTCGTCCGGGCCGAACGCCAGGTGGAAGGCGGCTACGCTGGGCGGGATGCTCGCCAGGAGCGTGACCTGCCCGTCCGCCACGCGGAGGATGGATCCCGAGCGATCACCGACATACAACCGCCCCTCCCCGTCGAACGCAATCCCGCAGGGCACGCCCAGGTCCTCCGCAAACGGCCGCGCGGTGCCGCGTGCGTCCACGCGATAGACGCTCCCGTCAAAGCGGCTGGACACGTACAACGCACCGTCGGGGCCGATCGCCATCGACGTGGGGTTCGCCACGTTCGACACGTACGGCTCCCGCGACCCGTCCGGCCTGACCACGTAGATGGACACGGGCGCCTGCTGTCCGCGCGTGCCGCTGAACGTGACGAACAGGTTGCCTTCACCGTCGAACAGCGGGTTGTCCACCTGGTGCACGCCGGTGGCCAGCGGGGCGCCGATTTCCACGTATGCCGTTTCGCCCGGCACGCTGCTGACCCGCACGGGCGTCCGCCCGCCCTCCAGCGCTCCCGGGATGACTGCAGTGAGCGAGCCGGGCGTCGCCCGGGAAATGCGCGCCGGCACGCCGGCGAACGTCACCTCGGCCAGCCGGGGATCGACGTCGAACCCACGGCCGGCAACGGTGACTCGTCCACCCTCCACGCCCCAGAGCGGGTGAACGCCAGTAATCGTGGACGATGACACGGCAGTCATGGAAGAGAGACGGCGAGGACTTCGGGAACCGGGGGACAGGAGGCAATCGAAAGCGCAGGCGGGCGAACCGGAGAGTTCGTGCCCTCCGGGGCCGTCGTCATGTCTCGTCCAGCTCCATGTTCCAGTAGAAATAGTCGCGCCAGCTATCCGGAGCGTTCTTCAACCCCACCGTAATCCGGATGGCGGGCGCCCTCTCAGGACGTTTGGGCACCCTGATCAGGTGCATGCCGGCCTCGGACGGCGTGCGCCCGCCTTTCCGCCGGTTGCAGGCGATACAGCAGGTGACGATGTTCTCCCAGTCCTTCCGGCCGCCCTGGGCGACCGGCACGACATGATCGAAGGTCAGCTCCACCGTGGGGAAGACCTCGCCGCAGTACTGGCAGGCATGATCGTCGCGCGCGTAGATGTTGGCGCGCGAGAACGGCACGTAATCGATGCGGCGCTTGATCCGGATGAACCGGAGCAGCCGGATCACCGAGGGAAGCTTGAAACTGATCGAAGGGGACCGCACCTCCCGGTCGTACGTCGACAAGACTTCGACCTTACCCTGGCACCAGAGCGTAATCGCTTTCTGCCAGTGGACGACCTTGAGCGGCTCGTACGTGGCGTTCAGGAGGAGCGTCTGCTCCATAAAAAGCCTGAGTTATTGTGCCTGACCCAACCGCGAGCTGTCAAGCGACTGATTCCCATAAAGGGTGCATTTGCATGAATTTAGCGTGACCTCAGTCCCCCGGCGGCAGCCCGGAGGTCTGCCCGGGTACGCACGGCGGGGGGTACAGGTGGACGCCCCCGACCGATAATTCCCGGGAACATGTTCCGCTCCGGTGCAGTCGCCACCCTGGCCCTCGTCCTTACGAACGCCTGCGCGTCGAGCACGGCGGTTCCCCGTCCATTCCCCGTGCCAGGTCCGCACGGTCCGGCCGTCCCGTCCGGTCCTCCGCCGCCGGTGGGCACGACCGGGCAGGGCTCGCTGCCGCCGGGCGCTCTGTCGTCGGTGGTTGGGACCGCGCTGTCGCTGCGCGGAGCACCTTACCGCAGCGGCGGCGCCGACCCGCGTGGATTCGACTGCAGCGGGTTCATCGCGTACGTCTTCGCCAGGCACGGCATCCCGGCGCCGCGGACGGTGGTCGAGCAGTTCTCGTGGGGCCGCCGCGTCGCGGACAGGGCGATCGCCCCCGGCGACCTCGTCTTCTTCGACACGACCGGGGGCGTGTCGCACGTCGGCCTGGCAATTGGCGGGGACGAGTTCGTCCACGCGCCGAGTGCGCGCGGCGAGGTCAGAGTGGAGCGCCTGAGCTCGGGCTACTGGCGCCCGCGATTCGTGGGAGCGCGGCGGCTCTGGTAGGCAGGCGCGCCAGGAGCCGGCTCACCCGAGTGGGGGCGGCTCCTCGCCGGTGAACATCCGCGAGTCAGGCGGCTCGGAACCGCCCCTTCCGCGTCAGTCGCCGTGCGCTCGCGTCGAGAAACTGCCGGATGTGCAGGTCGTCTTCGGTGTACCGGATCGGCTGCGTGACAGGCTTCACGGGCTCGACCCGCACCCGGGGATCGACGTGCGGGAGATCCAGCGCCTCCATGTAGCGCTGCGGAAAGGACGGGAAGTTGCGGAAGGTCGTGCCCACGACTCCGCCGTAGTGCGCGTTCAGGCCCTGGAAATCGTGCTGCAGGAAGTCGTACAGATTTGCATCCGGCGAGGACGCCAGGTACGCCTTCACCATGTCCGACACTTCTTCGTAGTAGTGTGGCCCGTGCGTCCGGAGCGAATCGCGGCCATCGGCTCGCACGAACTTCCGGATGCCGGTCTCGTCGGGGTCGATGTGATACAGCTCGTGGACGATCGTGTCGAGCTTGGCAATCCAGCCGGGCGCGCCCGGATAGAACTCCGCCTTGCGCGATCGCTCGAGCGTCTGATCACAGAATCGCGGGAGCACGAACGAGATCAGGTACTTGATCGTCGTCGGGCCGATCCGGACGACGGGTGATTTCGTGACGAACCATTGCGAGCGGCGTGTCAGCTCCCCGGTGCTCCGATCACGCCAGAAAAAGTAGCCGGGCTCGCTGGCCGGCAGCGTCAGGCAGTGGCAGGTGGCAAAAGGTCCCTCCGCATCCGATCGACCGAACCTGCCGAACACCACGACTTCCGAGAGATCGATGAAGGACAGCGGCGCGGTCCTGCGCACGAGGTCCTGCATGAGCAGCGTGATGCGCTCTGTGTAGTTGATCATCCGACACACGAAGCTCCCGGGCGCCGCGCACACCTGCCCGTGGAACGTCGTCCCTTGTCGCATCAGAAGGGAGCTGTGATGCTGTGTGTTCGAGTGTAGAGACAGCCGCTTCTGCTGTCAAGGTGAGCCGGAGCCCTAACTGCAGAGATTCCGGCGACTTACGGGTATGTAAGGAGGCGATCAAAACCGTCAGGGTCCCCCGCTGCTCCCGGCCGCCGGACCGCCACCCGGTCCGGGTACGGGCAGGACCTGGCCAGGCAACACGGGCGGAGCCCCGTCGGAGGGGCGCGGCACCGGCTCGGAAGGCGGGTCGCCGGCCTCGCCCGGCTCGACGGCGGGCGGCGGGGTCACAGCGCCCATCCGACGCAGGACCATCTGCTGGCGCCGCCGCAATCGCGCAGTGGGCCGGCCCGGATCGAGCAGCCGCGGGTTGATGATGGCGGCCGCGAGGAGCGCGCTCTCCTGCGGCGACAGGTCGGCCGCCGTCTTGCGGAAGTACGTCCGTGCCGCCGCCTCGGCGCCATAGATGCCCGGACCCCACTCGATCACGTTGAGGTAGATCTCGAGTATCCGCCGCTTCGTCAGCTCCGCCTCGAGGCGGCGCGCAATCACCAGCTCGCGCGCCTTCCGGACAGGATTCTTGGAGGGCGTCAGGTACAGGTTCTTGGCGAGCTGCTGGGTGATGGTGCTCGCGCCGCGCGCGAACTCCATCCGCTCGAGGTTCGTCTCCATCGATTCGCGGAGCTGCTGGTAGTCGACCCCGTCGTGCTGCCAGAAGGCGCTGTCCTCCGCGACGAGAACGGCGCGCGTCAGGTTCGGCGAGATCCGGCCGTAGCGAACCCACCGGTGGACGCGGCGCGGCTCGTCGCCCCGCGCGCGGGCCTCCCGTTCGCGCAGCGCCATGAACGCGGTGGTCTCCGGGTTGCGGGTACGCAGGACCCGGACATCAGGGAGGGACAGGTAGACATAGGAGACGCAGCCGAAGGCGGCGGCGAGAACGATGAGTAGGACACGGCCGACAGCGCGAATCCGGCGCCCACGCCGCATGGCCCATTATACGGGTCAGCTTTCCACCACTATCTTGACGCGCACGCCGACCCTGGGTGGCTGGCCGGGGTCGGAGTCGTTCATGATGGCGAGCGTCGAAGGCTTGATCGCGCCAGCCGATCGCTCCGCGAGGGAGGCCCACGTGTCGCCCGCGCGGACGGTATGCAGATCGATCCGGTTCGGTCGGATGCGCGCCGCCTCGGCAGCCGAGAGGGCCTGGAACGACCGAATCGTTCCGGCGAAGTCACGCTGGGCCTGCTGGAACTCGCCGGCCGGCGCGATGCCTGCGATCATGTAGATTCGTCCGTCGTGCAGGACGTGAGCAGCGAGCGTGCCGACGCGCCCGAGCCCCTCGACAACACCGTCGTACGTACCGACGTAGGCGTCGAGCCCGTTGAGCGACGACCGTTCCCCGGAAAGCTGCCTGAACCCCGCCTGGCCCATGGTGGCCTGCGCGACCTGCTCCACGGATCCGCGCGCGTTCTGCACGATCTGCAGCAGCAGGTAGTGGTCCCGCTCGGGCGCTTTCGATAACACCTGCGTCCTCGTGTTCTGCACCTCCCACCCGGGTGGAAACGTCAGCGCCAGTCGCAGTTCGGGATGCATGAACCGGTTGTCGCGCACGATGCCTTCGCTCGGGCTGTCGCCGTAGACGATGCCGGCGATCCGGCGAAGGAATTCCGCCTGGTTCACGACCGGCGTTCCCGTCACCTTGGCCCCCAGTTCGCGCAGCGAAACCTGGAGGTCCTCGACGCGCTCGGCGGGCGCCGGGTGCGTCGCGAGCCAGTTGGGAACCCCTTTCCGGCTGCCGGCGGCCTCGTCGAGCCTGGCCAGGGTGGTCAGCATGCCCGAGACGCCCGCCGGATCCCAGCCGGTGGCCGCGGCGTAGTTCACGCCGAGGCGGTCGGCCTCCCGCTCCGCCTCGCGACTGTGCTGCAGGAACAGGACGCTGAATGCGGTCTGCGCGAGCCCCTGGAACGGCCGTGCCTCGGGAACGAAGATGCCGAGGAGGGTCAAGCCGATGCTCGTGCTCGTCGCCTTGGTGTACTGCTGCGCGGCGTGGCGCGCGGTCACGTGGCCCACTTCGTGGCCGAGCACGCCGGCCAGTTCCGCCTCGTTGTCGAGAAACGGCAGGATCCCGCGTGTGATGTAGATGTAGCCGCCCGGCAGCGCGAACGCGTTCACGGCCGGCGCGTCGACCACGGCAAAGTGCCACGGCAGATTGGGACGTTCCGACGCGCGTGCCAGGCGCAGGCCAATCGTCTCGACGTACTGCTGGAGCTCGCGATCGTCATACACCCCCATCTCCTCGCGAACCTGCACGTCCATCTCGCGCCCGAGCTGGATCTCCTGCTCCTCGCTCATCAGCGAGAACTCGCGCTCGCCCGTCACCGGGTTCGTCGCGCAGCCGGCCAGGAGGATCAGGCAGAGACAGGAGCCCGGCAGGAACCAGGTCTTCGTGGTCGCGCGCACCAGCATGGTCGCCTCACCTCCTCGCCGGGTGACATACCGGCGGGCCGAAGTGCAACGCGTGTACCTGGGCGCGCCTGCGCCCGCGGTCATGGCCGGCTCGACCTTCTGAGGGAGACCGGGGCTTCGCCCCGCCGGCCTCCCCATCGCCGTCGCTCGCCGGGGCCCACGATCCCCGCTTCCGCCTTCGCGCCGCAGGCGCTCCGGCGAGACCTCGCCGAAGCCGCTACGCGGCGGAGGCGGGCCGCGCCGCGGGGCGCGCCCTTGGCGCGCCTGCTTGTCGTGGGTCCGGCGCAGCCGGGTGAGGAACTGGAGACTCGTGTGAAGGCGGCGCGCCTCACGTTCAGCTGCGCGCCGCCGACTCGGCCGCGAGCGCCGCCGCGCTGTGGGAGGCCGACGCATATCCCTGCTCGCGGAGCACGCGCTCGAGCGCGCTGACGAAGAGCAGCACGTTGGAGAGGGTGGATCCCGATCCCATGAGCCCGACACGCCAGATGCGACCCGCAAGCGGGCCCAGGCCGGCACCGATCTCAATCGAGAACTGGTCCAGGAGGGCCCGCCGGACGGCGGCCTCGTCGATGCCGTCGGGCACGCGTACGGCGTTGAGCGTCCAGAGCCGCTCGCCCGGCGGCGGCAGAAGCGAGAGTCCCAGCGCCTCGAGACCGGCCACGAGCGCGCGATGATGGCGCTCGTGCCTCGCCCACCGCGCAGCCAGCCCCTCCTCTTCCGTCATCACGAGCGCCTCGCGCAGCGCGTAAATGAGGGGCGCGGACACTGTGTGGTGATAGCGGCGGCGGATCCAGTAATCCTCGAGCAGGGTCAGGTCCAGGTAGAAGCTCGCCGGCGCGGACCGCCGCGCGAGCGCACGCGGGGAGAACACAATCGGGGCCAGACCCGACGGTGCACCCAGGCCCTTCTGCGAGCAGCTGTAGCAGACGTCGAGCCCCCAGGCTTCCACGTGGAGCGGCATCGCCGCGAGCGAGGTGACGGCGTCGACTATCGTCAGCGCGCCGTGCGAGGCGGCAAGCCGCGCCAGGTCCTCGGCGGGGTTCAACACGCCCGTCGAGGTCTCTGCATGGACGAAGGCCAGCAGATCGGCCGGAGCCGCCTGGAACATCCGCTGGACCTGAGCCACGTCGCACGCGCGTCCCCAGTCGCTCTCCACGCGCGTCACGGCGCCGCCCTGCCGGGCACAGATCTGCGCCAGCCGGTCGCCGAAATAGCCATTCACCACGGCCAGCACCCGCATCCCGGGCTGCACCAGGTTGCAGACGGCGGCTTCCATGCCGGCCGTGCCGGTGCCCGAGACCGCGAAGCTGAGGGCCTCGGACCCCGCCTCGAACGTCCGGGTCAGCCGCACGCGAACGTCGTCCAGGAGACGAACCATCTCAGGGTCGAGATGGCTCAGTACCGGCGCCGACATCGCGCGCATGACCCGGGCCGCGATCGGGCTCGGCCCTGGTCCGAGCAACACACGTTCAGGAACGGACACGCGACACCTCCGCCAGCACGTCCAGCTTCACCAGCTCCGCCCGGATCCGCGCGACGGCTTCGGCCGGGGCCGGCAGCAGCGGCAACCGGGGATCGCCGGCTGCATACCCCGCCAGGTTCATGGCGGCTTTCAGGCCCGGCACGCCGTACTCGGTCGTGACGAGTCTGGCGAGCGGCGTGATCGAACGCTGCAGGCGGCGGGCCTCGGCATGATCGCCGCGACGGTGCGCGGCGAGCAACGCGACGCACTGCTCGGGGACCACACAGGCAGCCGCCAGGATGGCGCCGCGGGCGCCGACACACAACGACGCGTAGGCCGTCGGGGCCGAGCCCGCCATGACCGTGAACGACGCCGTGGACGCGTCCACGTAGGCGGCAACCTGCGCCGTGTCGCTGCTGGTCTCCTTGATCCCGGCGATATTGGGATGACCCGAGAGCCGGCCGACGGTTTCGGGCGCGAGGTTCACGCCCGTCACCGCCGGATAGTTGTACAGGAGCACGGGCACCGGACACGCGTCGGCCACCGACGAGTAGTGGCGGGCCAGCGCTTCCGGCGTCATACGGCTCCTGAAGTAGGACGGCGTGCGAACCAGCACGGCGCTCGCCCCGAGGGCCGCGGCGCGGCGCGACGCCGCAATCGTGGCCGCCGTCGACTCCCGCCCGGTACCGGCGATGAGCGTCCGATCGGCGGGCAGCGACGCCCGGACCGCCGCCACCACTTCGTCCGACTCCGCTTCATCCAGCAGCGGCGCCTCGCCGTTCGATCCGAGCGCCACGACCCCTCCCGTGCCTGCAGCAACCCAGCGCGCCACGTTCGTCCCGATCGCAGCGGCGTCTATCCGTCCGCTGTCGTCGAATGGCGTGCACATCGGGGGGAAGACGGCGTCGAGCATCGTGTGCGGCAGCGTACCGGGCCGGCGCGGGAGTGTCAATCCGTACAAAAACAATGCCGGGAGCACGAGGCTCCCGGCATCTCGCAGGGCACCGGTGGGGTCACTCAGTGAACGCGTGTGCTGTAGACCGATCGGGCGTGACGCCACTCCTCGGCGAGGATCGTCCAGAGCGTCTGATCGAGGTACTCGCCATTCCTCAGGAACGACTTCCGCAGCACTCCTTCCTGCGTCGCGCCGAGCTTTCGCAGCGCGCCGTTGCCCCGGCCGTTCGCGATCGCGGCACGCGCCTCGAGCCGGTGAGCTCCGATGGCCTGGAACGTGAAGTCCACGACCAGGTTGGCGGCATCGACGAAGAGGCCGCTGCCCCAGAACGGGGACCCGATCGCGAATCCCCACTCCGCGGTGTCGAACTCGGGATCGAGCTTCCGCACCTGGAAGATCCCGATCGCTGTGTCCATTCCGTGCGGCACGACCGCGAAGCAGACGTAGTTGCCGGCGGCACGCTCGCGGTGGGTCCACGCGATGAACCGCTCGAATCCCTCGACCGTCGTCGGCGGCGGCGAGATGAAGCGTGCGACCTCGTCCGTCGACAGCATGGCGAGCAGCGACGGGGCATCGGAAAGCCGGAGCTCGCGCAGCGTCGCCATCGTACCGGTGAGAACCGGAAGGGCCCGCCGCCAGTCGGTCGTCGTCGTGATCCTGCTCGCGGCAGCCATCACGGCCTCCACGTCCACGACCGATGCGGCTTCACCGAAGGGCATCTTCTCCATTAGAGCCCTCCTTCCGTCGAGCCGGAGGTGGAGCCGCCGGAGGTCGATTCGGTCGCCGGCGGATCGTCCGGGAACATGAGCTCCAGCGGCACGCCGTCGTAGGAGACGGGGTCCGCCAGCGGATCGTCGAACAGCGGTGCGTCTTCCCCGTTCAGCGCGTAGACATCGTTCGAGGTGCCCCAGACGATGTTCTCGACGTCACGGGCGGTTCCCCACACGATGTTCTCGACGCTGAACGCCGTACCCCACACGATGTTCTCGACGTCCATCGCCGTGCCCCAGACGATGTTCTCGCAGTCGCTGCCGCCGCACGCCGTGCCCCAGACGATGTTCTCGACGTCGCGGGCCGTGCCCCAGACGATGTTCTCGCCGTCGCGGGCGGTCCCCCACACGATGTTCTCGGCGTTGTACGCCGTGCCCCAGACGATGTTCTCGACGTCGCGGATCGTTCCCCAGACGATGTTCTCGCAGCTGTTGCCACAGATCGTGCCCCAGACGATGTTCTCGCCGCTGTCCCGTGCGGCCGCGCCCCACACCACGTCGCTGGCCCAGGCGTTGGCGCCGGGCACGAGCATGCCGCCCGACAACCGCCGGTTGCCCCAGATGATCTGCCTGCTCCAGCTCGACGAGCTCGGCACGGTGGCGGTCGCAGGGGCAGTTGCGAAGAACCGCGCCAGCGTCACCGCGCCGTAGCTGTTCAGGAACCCGGCGCCCTGCGACAGCACGTCGTACGACTTGCGCTCGGCCGTGTACTGGAGGATTGCCTTCACCAGGTTCGGCGTCAGGCCCGGGTTCGCCTGCATCATCAGCGCTACCGTGCCCGAGACGACCGGGGCGGCCATGCTCGTCCCGGTCAGGCTCAGGTACGTCCGGTCGGCCCCCCAGCGGCTGCCATTCAGCAGGGCCGACGTCTTCGTCAGGAAGTAGGTCGTGTTGGCCCCGGCGAGCGACACCACGCCCGTGCCCGGAGCCACGAGATCGGGCTTCGCGAGATAGTCGACAGCCGTCGGGCCGCGGGAGCTGTAGGGCGCCATCGTGTCGTCGGAGCGCCACACCGTTCCCTCGGTGCTGTGCGCCCCGACCGTGAGGACCCAGGGAGCGTTGCCGGGCGCCGCGATCGCGCCGTAGAGCGGCTGCCCGTCGGCATTCCGCCCCATGTTGCCGGCGGCGGCGACGACGACGACGCCGGCATCGACGAGGCGCTTGGCCGCCCGCGTCAGCGGGTCGGTCGTGTAGGACTCGGTGACCCTCGCCCCGACCGAGAGGTTCACCACGCGGATGTTGTGCGCGACCCTGTTCTGCAGCGCCCACTCGAACGCCGCGATGACGTCGCTGATGACGCCCATGCCGTTCGCGTCGAGCACCTTCAGGCTGACGAGATGCGCCTGGGGCGCGACGCCGGCGCGGGCCCCGAACGTCTCGTAGCCGTTCCCGGCGATGATGCCGGCGACGTGAGTGCCGTGGCCGTTCTCGTCGTAGGCCGTCGTGCCCTCGACGAAGTTCACGCGGGCCGTGACACGCTGGCTCGTGACGCTGCTGAACAGGCTCGTCGGACTGGTCTTGCCCAGGTCGTTGTGCCAGGAGGCAATCCCCGAGTCGATGACGGCCACGCCGATCCCGGCGCCCGTGAACCCGAGCTCCTGCTGCACGTACCGGGAGCCCACGGTCGTGCCCACGCGGCTCATCTGCCCGCTCGTCGGCCGATCGAAGTGCAGGCTGATGACGTCGGAGTGCGCCGCCAGCCGCCGCAGCATCGAGTTCGGCAGCTCGACGACCGCGCCGTTGACGAGGCGCAGGTTGCGCCCGAAGCGACCGCCGAGTCGGCGGACCTCGCGCGGGATGTCGGCCCCGTCCCTGAAGGTCACGATCAGCCGGGTCGTCCCGAGCAGACGGCCGGAACGGGCCTTCAGCTCGGCGTCCAGCTTCTCGAAGTCCCGGCGATTGCCGGGACCGCTGTTCTGGGAGGCGCCTGACACGGGCGCGGTCACTGCCAGCAGGCAGACCAGCGCCAGCGCCGCCCTGAACCATCGTCGTGAATGCGATCCAGCACGCATCGAAATGAGCTCCTCCCCGGCAGATCGAGCCATGGTGGGATTCATCAGTGGATCACCGAGCCCCAGACCGCCTTGGCCCGGCGCCAGTCCTCCCGCACGATCGACCAGAGCGTCTGATCGAAGGGACGTCCGTTCCGAACGAAGCTGCGTCGCAGCACGCCTTCCTTCACCGCGCCGAGCTTGGCCAGCGCGCCGTTGCCCCTCCCGTTCGCCACGGCCGCGCGGGCTTCCAAACGAAACACCCCGATGTGCTCGAAAGCGAACTCGATGACGAGGCGCGCGCTGGTGACGAACACGCCCGTACCCCAGAACGGCCGCCCAAGCGCGAAGCCCCACTCGGCGATGCCGAACTGCGGATCGAGCTGCCGCACCTGGAACAGCCCCACGGCCGTGTCCATCCCCTTCGGAACGACGGCCAGGCACAGATAACGGCCAGCCGCCCGCTCCTGGTGCACCCAGGCGATGAAGCGCTCGAAGCCGTCGATGGTCGTGGGCGGCGGCGAGATGAACTGCGCGACCTCTTCGGTCGTCAGCATCTCGAGAAGCGCCGGCGCATCCGCCGTGCGCAATTCGCGCAGCGTGACCCCACCGCCGGTCAGGACGGGAGGCGCCAGCCGCCAGTCGCCTGGGCCGGACGCCGGGTCCGTCAGGCGGGCGCGAGTCTCCGTGGGACGCGCGCACTCGGTGTTCTGAAGAATCGTCATCGCCATTTCGGTCACCTTGGTGGCGCTCGCACGCGCCGAGGACATTCCAGCCCTCCGTGCCTCAGCAATGCGGGGGCCACTACGGACGGGCTTGGACCTGAAGCCACAACCGGCTATAAATCAACTGGTTATGGTCAAATTGCCGGTCTGGCACGCCACGGGTGTGCGAGGCAGATGCACCATTCCGTGACATACAAACCTGTAATTTCGCGAGAAATCTCGTGTAACTGCAGGTAGGTCAGGCTGTTAGTGGTCGTGTACCGTTCAGGAACACGCATACCGAGGTTGAACACGGCGGGCTGCCGCCCTAACGCGTGCAGGTCCTGAGAGTTACGACCGTGAGAGCCAGGGACGGTCGGGTGTGCGGCGTGTGCGGCCGGCGACATTCAGGAGCAGGACGACCGTGGCTATGGCCAGTGCCGGCGTGAGCAGCCATGGCGCTTCGACGAGCGCGCGACCCCGGCTCGCGTCCTGCAGCATGAGACCCCAGCTCGGGACTGGCTCGCCAAATCCGAGCCCCGCGAAGGAAAGCGTGGCCTCGGCCAGGATGAAGGCGGGGACGAGCAGGGTGGCGTGCGTCAGCAGCAGCCCCCGCGTGGCGGGCAGCAGATGGCGCAGCAGAATTCGCGTTCGACTGGCGCCGATTGCGCGAGCAGATTCCGCGTACTCGCGCGCGGCCTCGGTCAGCACGACCCCGCGTACGCCCCGCGCCACCAGCGGCCAGCCCGCCCCCGCGAACACGAGAACCATCACCCAGAAGACCTGCCCGCTGGTCAAGACCAGCGGCAGGGCCGCCCGAAGGGTCAGCACGACATAGATCGCCGGGAGCGCCAGGATGAAGTCGGCCGTCCGCATGAGGATCGCGTCCAGGGGCCCGCGGACGAATCCGGCCGCTGCGCCGGCCGCCGTGCCAATCAGCAGGGCGGTGGCCGCCGCGAGCGCGGCCACGCCGAGTGAGAACCGCGCACCCCGGAGCAGCCGGGCGAAGACGTCGCGGCCCAGCGTATCCGTCCCCAGGACGAACCACGGCGCTCCGTCGCCGCTCGCCAGCGACAGCAGCGTGCCCTTCGCGAACCACCGCACGTCCACAGGCGTGGCGCGATCGACGACGTAGCGACGCTCGAGCCGATCGACCAGCCGTACGGGATACACGAACGGAGCCCGCCAGCCGCCGTCGTCGCGAACCCGGAGCGGCATGGGCGGAGCGTAGACGTAATCCGGGTGCTGACGCTCCGGGGGCGGGCTGTCCACCAGGCGCCCCGATGCGGCCATGAGGGCCAGCGCCGAGGCGAGCACCCACGCGGCGGCCCGCGCCGTCACGCGGTTCCCGCCACGCGCGGATCCAGCAGGGCCAGCGCCACGTCAGCGAGGAACACGCCCGCAGCCAGCAGCGCTGCTCCCACCGTTGCGCACCCTGCCGCCAGGTACAGATCGCGCGCCACCAGCGCCTCGTACATCAGCGCGCCCAGCCCGGGCCACGACGTCACGAGCTCCACGGCAAACGATCCGCTGAGGACCGTTCCGACCATCACGCCGTAAATCGAGATGACGGGGCCGAGCGAGAGGGGAAAGGCGTGCCGCCAGATCGCCCGTTCCGGCGAGCACCCCCGTGCGCGCGCCGCATGCACGCACGGCTCCTCGAGCGCCCGGGTCATCGCCTGCGACTGCAGGCGCTCGATGGATGCGGCGAGCGGCAGTGCCAGGGCGAGGGCCGGCAGGATCAGGTAGCGCACCGCGGTCGCGTCGCTCCACCCGCCCACGATCCCGAACCCTCCGACGGGCAGCCAGCCCGTGCTCGCGGCCACGATCAGCAGCCCGAACGAGGTGACGAGCGGCGGAAGGGACAGGAGCAGCAGCGAGATGCCTCGTGCGGCGGCCCGGATCACCCCGTGCCGCGTGGCGGTCAGGACGCCAGCCGGGACGCCGAGCAGCGTCGCCAGCGCCAGCGCGGCCACGCCCAGCACCAGCGTGTTCAACGCCCGGTCCCGCACCAGATCGCCGACGGGACGTCGATACTTCAGCGATTCGCCGAAGTCGAGCCGGACAGCCCGCCCCAGCCAGGACGCATACTGCGCGAGCAGCGGTCGATCGAGCCCCAGCCGCTCCCGCTCGCGCGCCGCCTGGACGGGATCGACGTCGAAACCGGAGATCGCGTCGCCCGGCGCCAGACGGAGCAGGACCAGCGCCGAGGAGGACACGACGAAGACGAGGACCAGGGCCGATGCCACGCGGCGGAGGAGGAAGCGCAGCAGTCCGGTCGGCATTGAGGGAGTTTTCGGCCTCGCGGCCGTTCCTCGTTACCGCGATTGGCGTCAGCGGCGCACGGCGAGCGTGTCGGCGCTCCAGAGCAGCTGGGGCACCTGCGCGGCCGTAATCGGATTCGCCACGCGGCGGCTCGTGGCAATCGTCACGCGCGGGGCGACGAAATAGATCGAAGGAAGCTCTTCGCCGAGGATGCGCTGCACCTCGGCAAAGGCGCGCTGGCGCGCTGCCAGGTCCCGCGCCGTGGCCTGCTCCGCCATGAGCGCGTCCACCCGGGCTTCCCAGTCGGTCGCCGGTGTCGACTGTCGAGGATTCCAGAAATGGAACGCTCCCGAGCTCAGCCACAGCTCGGGGTTCATCGCCGGATCCGTCGAGCTGGCCTGCAGCCCGAAGTAGATCGCGTCGTAGTCGCCTGCGCTCCAGCGCTGGAAGATGCCGCCGGGATCGAGCGCCGCGATGTCGACGCCAATCCCATGCTGACGGACCTGCTCCTGGATGACGGCGGCCACGCGCTCGCGGATGTGCCCGGCTTGCGTGACGATCGAGAACCGCGCCGGTATCCCGCGGGCATCCTCGAGCATCCCGTCACCATCGCGGTCGGTCAGCCCCAGCCCTGTCAGCAGCTGCCGGGCCCGCCCGGGATCGTAGGGATGCTTCGGTGCGGCTTCCGAGAACCAGGTGCGGTTGCCCGGCGAGATCGGGCCATGAAGCGGGACGGCTGCGCCGAGGTACACGGTGTTGACGATCGCGTCGCGATCCACGCCGCACGCGATTGCCTGCCGGAACTCCTTCCGCAGGAGCCAGGCCGCCCGCGGATCGGCCTGTCGCGCCGATCGCAGGTTGAACGAGAGGAAGTCGGGGTCGAGTCCGATCCCCACGTCGAGCAGCGCAATCGAACCCTCGGCGGCTCGCGCCTTGAGCGCGGCATAGTCCTGCGGCCGGATCTCCCCGTTGGCGAGCAGGTCGACCTCGCCGGCCTCGAGCCGCAGCGTCTCGGTACTCTGGTCCGGCGCGAGGGCGACGATGAGACGATCCAGGTACGGCAACTGAAGGCCGCGCGCGTCCCGCCGGAAGTAGTGCGGGTTGCGATCGAAGACGAGGCGCTGCCCGGCGGCGTGCTCGACCAGGACGAACGGGCCGAGGCCCGCCAGATCCGAGAGCGCGCCCGAGGGCAGCCACTGGTTGTTGAAAGTGCCGGCCTCGAGCGCGCCGCCGAGCCGGTGCCGCGGGAGGATGGGCAGGTGGTCGAGCAGCCTCAGGCCCGGCGCGAACGGCTCCGGAAAGCTCACCACCACGACGTGGGAGTCGGGCGCGGAGACCTCGAGCGGCCGTCCGCGAACGAGCAGCGCCGCGCGAAGCGGGCTGTTAACGACCGGATCGTACGCCGCTCGAAGCGAGAACAGCACGTCGGCCGACGAGAACGGCTGGCCGTCCGAGAACACCACGCCCTCGCGCAGCCTGAGGGTGTAGGCACGGCCATCGGCAGCCGCGGTCCATTCCGAGGCCAGCCACGGCTCGAGCTCGTCGGTCGCGCGGTTGACGCGAACGAGCTTCGCCTGCGTGAGCAGCGAGACTATCTCGGTGGCCGCAACCGCGCCGGCCGGGGAGTAGCGGTTGTAAGTGGGCGGCTCGGTCCGCAGAGAGGCGACGAGCTGACCTCCGCGCGACGGCCGCGAATCGGCGGCCCCCGCGCCGGCAGGGCTGCCGGCCCGGTCAACCCGCGACCACCCGACGTAGAGCGCCACCGCGACCGCGGCGGCCACGAGCACCGTGCGCAGAGGTCTGGCCAATCCTGAACTCACCAGCCAATTTCTTGGCCGGTGCCTGTCCGCTGTTTTTTCGGCGTTTCCTGAGGTATGCGCTACCCGCCGTGGGTGGCGCGCGGCTGCAGCCAAACTGTTGGCTGACGCGGGTCGGCGCCGCGCCGCACCCGTGCCGGCATCCTACGCGACAGCGCCCCGTTCCGCAACCAAGATGTCATAAAGAGTCTGTTACTGGCTGCTCGATACGCCGGCCGCGACCGTCTTTCATCGCCGACGCACGCCTGGCACGTCACGTGCCTTGAGCCCGGTCGGTTCCCCCATCAATTCAGCCCAAGAGAAAGCGGTTCCGGGCATGGTCCACACACTCGTGTCCTCCCGTGTCGTCAGGCTGGTGCTCGCCACGCTCCTGATTATCTTCGTCAGCGGTTCGGCGTTCGCCGAACCGGGGCAGCGACGCGCGAGACTCTCGCGGGATCTCGCCGATCGGCTCTCGGCCTCCGGCGAGGCCGTCACCGACGTCATCGTGTCGGGGAGCGCCGACCACGTGCGGACGCTGGCCGAGCGGTACGGGGCGCGTGTGAAACGGCCGCTCCGCCACGGGGCCGTGCTGGAGCTGTCTCCGGCGCAACTCGAAGCGCTGGCAGGAGATGCGGACGTCGATCACCTCTCGGGCGACGCGCCGGTCAGGCGCATGATGGCCGTGACCAGCCAAGCCGTCGGGGCCGGAGTGGCCTGGTCCGGCGTCCTGGAGGGACTGGCCGGCGTCACCGGGCGCGGCGTCGGCATCGCGGTCATCGACTCGGGGATCACGGCGCATCGAGACCTTCGCGGACGCGTCGTCGCGGAGGTCGATTTCACCCTGTCGCAGGCACCCAACGGCGACGACCACTACGGCCACGGCACCCATGTCGCGGGCATCGCGGCCGGAAGCGGTGACCCGCACCGCGGCATCGCCCCGGGGGCCCATCTCGTCAACCTTCGTGCGCTCGGGGCGGACGGCAGCGGAACGACGAGCGCCGTCATCGACGCCATCGACTGGGCTGTCGAGCACAGCAGCCGATACAACATCCGGGTCATCAATCTGTCGCTCGGGCATCCGGTCTTCGAATCCTACCGGGACGATCCCCTGTGCCAGGCCGTGCAGCGCGCAACCGACGCCGGGATCCTCGTGGTCGCCGCGGCGGGCAACTTCGGCAAAACCGAGGACGGCCGCCCCATCGTCGGGGGCATCGTCTCGCCGGGGAATTCGCCGGCCGCGCTGACGGTGGGGGCGCTGAACACCCGCGCGACGGTGGCGCGGTCGGACGACGTGATGGCGACCTACAGCTCGCGGGGCCCGACGATGATCGACGGGGTGCTGAAGCCGGAGCTGGTGGCGCCGGGGAACCGGCTAGTGGCGGCGGGGGCGGCCCGGTCGGCGCTGGCGCAGGCACACCCGGAGCGGGTGACGGGGGCGGGCGCGACGGCGTATCTGGAACTGAGCGGGACGAGCATGGCGGCGGCGGTGGCGTCGGGCGCGGCGGCGCTGCTGCTCGAGTCGCGGCCGGCGTTGACACCGGCGGACGTGAAGGTGCTGCTGCAGCTCACGAGCTCCCGGGTGGCGGGGGCGGGGTTGATCGAAGCGGGCGCCGGCAGCCTGAACGCCGGGGCGGCACTGCGGCTGCTTCACGGCTCGGTGGAGCCGCTGGAGATTGGCGGGGAAAACGTCGCCCAAACCCACACCTTCTATTCACATGAAAACGGTTCAACAGTCATCAAGGCACTCTCGAGCACGCAAGATCCTTACGTTTGGACCGGCCTTCTTCCGACGGACCACGCCGCGCAGACCATCGTCTGGACCAACACCATTGTTTGGACGAACACGATCGTGTGGACAAATACGATTGTCTGGACCAACACCATCGTGTGGACCAACACGATCGTCTGGACCAACACGATCGTCTGGACCAATACGTCCTCCGACACACGACCGGCTGTCTCGGCCGACACTATTGTCTGGACTAACACCATCGTCTGGACTAATACGTCACATTGGAACGACCTCTAGCCCAATTTGTCAAATACCAACTCTTGTTAACCCCCAATTCTCGGAGGCACACCGATGCGCGTTATTGTCTGGACAGACTAAAACAGAATTCACCACGACTTCACAGCGGGCAGTAGATAACCGCCTGCGAGACAATGAGCACTAACAGCTTTCTTCGGCTTAGTGTTACGTCACAAGCCTATATAGCCGTCGTCGTTATGGCAGGAGCCATGGCGGTCGGCACCTCGTTAGTGTCTCTGCCGAGTACGCCTCCGGATTGGATCGTACTTGCGCTATTAACTTTGCTCAGCGGCTCCGCAACCATCAAGCTCCCGTCATTACCTGCAACCATATCTGTTTCGGAAACCTTTGTCTTTACTTCTCTTCTACTTTTTGGCGTTCCGGCGGCAACGTTGACCGTGGCGCTCGATACTCTCGTCATTTCTTTTTGGTCGTACAAACGTGGAGATCCACTCTACAAGATCGTCTTCAACATCTTTGCTCTCCCTCTAACGATTTGGACTGCGGCGCAAATCTTGCTTTCCCTGTCACATTATCTTCCTCATGTAACACAACTGCAGCCACTATTTAAGAATACAAATATTGATGTAACAGCAGTTCAGCTCTTCGTTCCACTCTTCGTGCTCGCGGCTACATACTTCCTGCTAAACAGCTGGATTATCACGATCGCAATCGTTTTAGAGCGAGGCGGCGCACCCGGACGAATTTGGCGCGACAACTTTCTCAAGCTGTCGTTGAACTACATCGCCGGTGCATCTGTTGCAACCCTGTTAGTTAGTTATACGAGAAACGTAGACTTTGGCTATCTGGCATTGATAGTGCCTCTGCTGTTGGCACTGTACTTCACATACTCCAGTGCGATGGGTCGCGTCGCTGACGCTAACAAGCATTTAAGCCAGCTGAATACGCTCTATATGTCGACGATTGAAACTTTGGCCATGGCTATCGACGCTAAAGACCAAATCACGCACGGACATATACGACGCGTCCAAGGGTTCGCTCTGCACCTGGCGCATAAAATGGGAGTCTCCAATCCATTCCTGATCAGCGCCATCGAGGCGGCTGCGTTGTTGCACGATATGGGCAAGCTTGCAGTGCCAGAGTACATACTTAATAAGCCCGGGCCACTAACTGCCGCCGAATTTGAGAAAATGAAACTGCACGCCGCTGTTGGTGCAGACATTCTGTCGTCCATAGACTTTCCTTACCCAGTTGTCCCAATCGTTAGACATCATCATGAGAACTGGGACGGAACTGGTTATCCCGACGGCCTAAAGGGCACTCAGATCCCGATTGGTGCGCGTATCCTCGCAGTCGTGGATTGTTTTGACGCCTTGACCTCAGACCGTCCATATCGTCCAAAGCTACCTGACCAAGAGGCGATCGATATACTCCTGGCACGTCGAGGCACAATGTACGATCCACTCGTTGTGGATGCCTTCATGGAGATTCACTCCCAACTCCAGCAAGAGAGTCCGCAACTCACCACCGCTCCGTCGTTTCGGGCGATCGCTGACGCCTCCCATCCGACCACACCCATCGAGTCCCAACGAGGCCCTCTGGACGATATATCTGCCAGTGGCGAGGAGATGCTCACCTTGTTCGATCTCGCGCGAGGGTTGACAGGGCAGGTCTCAACGCAGGATGCGGCTGATCTAATCGCAAAACATGTACGCCGGCTTGTTCCATACTCCACATGCGCGTTCTTTATCTATCGCGTCGAGACCCACGAGCTCCTCGCCGCCCACGTAGTCGGAACAGATGCAGAGTTGCTTCAGAACCTCCGTTTCGAAGTTGGTCAGCGGCTGAGTGGCTGGGTCGCAGCTCACAGGAAATCGATTCGCAACTCTAATCCAATTCTTGATTTAGGAAAGATAGGTAGAACATCCAGTCCAAGACTTCGTTCTGCGCTAAGTACTCCTTTGCTCTCACATGGACGGCTTGTCGGTGTGCTTTCCTTGTACGCGACTGGAGTAAATGCGTTCACCGAGGAGCACCAGCGTGTTCTAGAAGCTGTTTCCGGTCAAGTCTCAGCAATACTCGAGACTGCAGTCGCACGCGAGGTTCAGCAGCGTAGGTCGCTGCGTGATGCGGTGACGGGTCTGCCCAACCTGAATCATCTCAGTCAAGTCTTTGAACTGGATGACGCTAAGTCGTTGGGCGAGATGTACTCGGTTCTGATCATCGAAATCCCATTTCCTATTCCCACGCCTGCGGTTCAATCGGAGGTTTCGCCAGCGTCACAGCAGGGCCTTCGTGGAATTGTAAAAGTCATTCGCGCTGAACTCCGGAGTGCGGATCTTCTCTTTCACTACCGCGAGCAGCGCTTTGTTGCTCTGTTGCTAAACACCGGCCGAGACATCCGGACGGCTGTGGAGCATCGGCTTGGGAGCTCACTTCTATCCTATTTGGGAATGACAGGTTCAGATATCCAGTTGCTGGCTGCCGCGTCGGCACCTGAAGACGGTGGCTCTGTTCGAGCACTCTTGGATATCGCAAACATTAGGCTTCGCAAGAGCCTTGCGCAGCATCGTTGGCCTGAGAATGATCGCGGTGTTATCCATTAGGACCATTTCACGTGATTGGCATTGCAGCATCTGCGACGTTGCGCGAACTTCAGCCATTGCTCTCGGAGGGACTGTTTCGCGCTGCATTTGAGCAACTCGACCGACGACCACATTTATTCCGAGATGTCCCAGAGGCGGAGAGGTCGTTACTTCGAGCCGAGTTACTTGTCTATCTGGGTAGATGCAAAGAGGCCCTCGATGTCGCGCAACTTTATACCGATCGCGCCCAAGTGACTCCGGACCAGACTGCGAGGGCATGGCAAATTTTGTCCGCCTGCGCCTATTACACTGGGCGCGTCAGCGAAAGTCTTGAGCATTTAACGTCGGCTCGATCTGCCGCAGTCAGGTCAAGCTCCGAACTTCTTCGCGCGTACCTCGAGGTGCTCGATTTTGGCTGTCGTCTCAAGCTGGAGCCGTTGGAGAGCACTTGGTCGAAAGTTCAAAACGTTCGGCGTAGTGTGATCCGAGTAGGAGATCCTCACCTGAGTGTTCTGTTCCGAATCGTAGTTGGGAGGGCTGAAGCACGACGGGTTTCGCCATCTGAGGCACAACGGCACCACAGGGCTGCTCTATCCATTTTGGAGAGCCATCCGAATGTCTTTCTTGATGGTGCGATCCGCATTGATATGTCGGCTGTCGCGATGTTACTCGGTAACCTTGACGAAGCTCTCGTTGAAGCGAAGAGAGCGCTTGAAAGCTCCGCGCGATCCGGGTGCCGTAGAACAGAGATCGCGGCCTATATCAATATCGGTCAAATCCTAGACTGGATGGGGGACAGGCAATCAGCAAGGAGTTATATCGACCGGGCACTTGCCGCAACAACTGTAGAGGACAATCTACAAAGAGCGGGCCTCGACGCGTTGGCTAATGTCTTGATCGGCGTGAGAGACTTCGATGAATGTAATAGAGTACTAGAACGGCTAGGTAAGAGTAGGAGAGATGAGCCCCTTGCACACTGGGATTTGACGACGGAAGCTTTCTCACGAGCACGCCTGTTGGAGGCACGAGAGGACTGGACGGGGGCCACATCATGGCTATCTCGGGCACTCCTCACGGCTGTGCACTGTGGTGATAATACATCGATCCGCCGAGTTAAGACAGCTAGAGCAAGGTGTCTGGCGCTCCAGGGTCAAACGAGCGCCGCTCTCGACGAACTAACTGATCAAGAATCGTGCAATAACCCTGAGCTCCTCGCGCGATGCGGGGCGGCTTTAGCCGCAATTCACCTGATAGCGGGACGTTCACATACTGCGCGCGGGCATATGCTGCGAGCACGGCGAGTGGCCGGCCACATGTCGAACCTCGCACTCCAGGCCGATCTATCACACGGCATTTGGCCTCTCAAGATTGACTCCGAAACAAGCGCAGGACCTGGCAGAGATCCCGCCGCGGGCACTCCCACGCTCGACGACGCAGTGGCGCTGCTCGAGCTCTCCGGCTACCCCCACATCCTCGGTCATGAGGCCGTGGCGATCATCACCGACAGCGGCTGCGCCACCGCTGTCGCGCTCCTCGCGGTCGGGCACGCCACCCGTGTGCTCACGGCGCACGGATGGACCGAGGCCGAGGCCCTCGAGGCGGCGCGACAGGCCAGACCCGTCGACCTCCTGCCCGTCGGCCAGCACCGTGACGAGCAGTGGCAGATCCTCGTCCGGCCCAGCCCGGATCTGGACCATCGCTGCACGCTGGCGGCCGTCCGCAAGCTGCTCGCCACGGCCGTCGCCCTCGACCGCTACCGCCGCGAGGAAAAGCAACGCGCCGCCCTGTGGCCGGCCGAGGCCTTCGACGCCGACCCCGAGAGCATCTGGGCCTCGGAGCAGACGGCCGACATCCTCGCCACCGCGCGCCGCATCGCGCCTGGCCGCATCCCCGTCCTGCTCACTGGCGAGACCGGCACCGGGAAGGAGATGCTGGCCCGCGCCATTCATCGGGCCTCGGACCGCGCCGACCGGCCGATGCTGCCCTTCAACTGCAGCGCCGTGCCGCGCGACATGCTGGAGAGCCAGCTGTTCGGCTACCGCAAGGGCGCGTTCACCGGCGCCGACACCTCGTTCCCCGGCGTCATCCGCTCGGCCGCCGGTGGCACCCTCTTCCTCGACGAGATTGCCGAGATCGGCCTCGACCTGCAGCCGAAGCTGCTCCGCTTCCTCGAGCACCAGGAAATCCAGCCCCTCGGCGAGCCCCACCCGATCAAGGTCGACGTCCGCATCATCGCCGCCACCAACGCGAGCCTGGAGCAGCTCGTGGCGCAGGGGCGCTTCCGCGACGATCTCTTCTATCGCCTCAACGTGCTCGGGCTGCGCCTCCCCCCGCTCCGCGAGCGCCGCGAAGAGATCCCCGCGCTCCTGCAGCACTACATCCGGCGCTTCGGGGACGAGCAGAAGAAGGGGCGCCTCACGCTGAGCGACGAGGCCCTCGAGTACCTGCTCCTCTACTCGTGGCCCGGGAACGTGCGCCAGCTCGCCAACGAGGTCCGGCGGATGGTCGCGCTGGCCGAAGTCGACGGAACGCTCACCGCCGCGCTCCTCTCACCCGAGATCCAGGCCTCGCGGCGCACCGTCCCGGCGTCGACTCCGGACACGCCGGAGATCAGCGTGGCGCTCGATCAGCCGCTCCCGGCTGCGGTCGAGCAGCTCGAGCTGACGATGGTGCGGCGAGCGCTGGAACGGACACACGGTCGCGTCGAGGATGCCGCCCGCCTGCTGGGGATCTCGCGCAAGGGCCTGTTCCTGAAGCGTCGGCGCTGGGGCCTCCGGCACGTGTCGCACACCGGCCAGCAGCACGGCCACTGACCGCTCGAGCCTCAGCCTTCAGCCCGGCGGCGGGGTGGAGCAGCTGCTGACGGATCCTGCAGGGAGGCCCCTCAGCCCTCGCCGAGCACGCGCTTGGCCTGTCGGTTGTGCCGGATGACGTGCGCCGTCGCCCACTCGCCAACCTGGTAGAGGTTGATGAAACCACCCACGATCGGGCTCGTGATGCCGAAGCGCGCGCCGCGGTCGATCGTCACGGCATCGAGCGCCTGCGCCATCCGGACGCCGGACGCCTCGAGCGCCGCCACCGCCTCGTCGCGCGTCACCTTCGCGGGCGGCTCGAACGCGGCCGACGTCTTGAGCCGGGGCGGGAGGCGCGCGACGATGCTGCTCCAGTCGCGCTCCTCGAAGCCGTCGGGCAGGGCCTCTACCCCGGGCAGATCGCCAGAGAGCAGGCCGGCGAAGCGGGTCGTCACCCTGGCCACGTGCCAGCCGATCTGCGCCGCGGTCCACCCGCCCTCCGGGGACACGCGCTGCGCCGCGTGATCGTCGACGCGCCGCAGGCGGGCGACGAACCGCTCGTTGGCCTCGGCAAACGACTCCCGCAGGTGCCGGACGCGCGCGACATGCCGCGACAGAACCGGATCCATCGTTGCTCCCGTCTACCCTGCCCGACCGTGGCCGGCCCTCACCGACTCCCGCCGAAGAACGACGGCAGCGGCATGTCCCGCATCGTGTGCAGTCCCGGCGCGACGTCGAGGATCTTCGCCAGCGAGTTCACCACGATCGAGGCCGTGGCCACGTCGCCGTGCACGCCGCCGGCAATCTTCATTCGCAGGGCGGGCGAGCCGGCGATCTCCACGGCGTCGTAGGACTCCGGCGCGCCGAGATACGCCTCCATGTGCAGCGTGATGGCCGGCGCCCCGTCGCGGTAGCCGATCCCGTCCTGCACGATCCCGCAGACGTAGCCCGGATCCACGGCCAGGAACTCGCTGGCAACGGTGGCGGTGGCGATGCGGGGCTGGATCTCGTCGCTGATCCGCTCGAGCTTCCACCCCAGCGCATCGGCGATCATCGACACCGACTCGGTCAGCCCGACATGGCGCACGCTCCCGTCGTCGACCTTCCGCTGGAACTGCTCGCGGGTGAGACCGGC